>JAFGLL010000063.1 GCA_016928095.1 Thermoplasmatota archaeon | reverse complement strand
GTCATCGGCCCATCGCCTAGTTATTTTAAGCTGGAGCATCATATCCCATCGAATGACGATCGGTGGTGGCTCCAATATCCTGGCCGCGGTCTCTCTTTTTACGGCCGCGATCATTGTCTCATTATCCATATCGGGGTGTCTGGGCGAATACCGGCCACCCGATCGAGACGGCGACGGGGTCCCTGACAGTGAGGACCTGTTCCCCGATGACCCCCTGGAATGGGCGGATTCCGATGGTGACGGTATCGGAGATAATTCCGATCAGGTCCCCGACGCACCCGATCTCGGGGTCGGTCTGACCTATCTGGACGATACGGAAGAGGATGGCATCTGGACCGTTCTCATCACCGGCAGTTCCGATCTCGGGGTCCTGCTGGTGAACAACACCGGATCGCTAGAGGAGCATATCACTCTTGGGACCGAAGGGGGGTGGGGAACCCTGGAGACAACATCCATCTCCCTCTCCCCCGGTGAGATGCTCCCCATCGTCATCAGGTTCACCGGATCGGCGGAGGTTCCGCTCAGGATCACGGCAACCGTCGAGGACTCGCCGGTCCCCATCAATGCAACGGTCCATCTTGAGGCTATCACCGATACCGCTTCCGGTCAGGTCACGGACAAGGGCGACAAGGTGATGGTCGGGTACACACTTCGCGACGTTGACGGGAACCAGCTGGAGACGGGCACGCTTCCGGCAACCGCGGGAGAGCGTTATGTGGGTCCCGCTCAGCAGCTCGGTTACATCACGGGTTTCTACATGGGCCTCCTCGGCATGAGGAAACCTGGTCTTGGTGGTCTGGGATCCCCGGGGGAGACCAAGACCGTAAGGGTTCCTCCCGAGCTTGCCTACGGGAGTGACCCCGAAGCTCACGAACTCGGGGGCATGACCCTTCTGTTCACCCTGACATTGATGTCCTCGACTTGATATGCGGGGGCAAATCATCTATATGGCAGGTCTATATAATACCCGCAAGAGGAGGAGCCCGGTAGATGTATGAAAGGTCGGCCAGAGGGGTCAAGGACCAGCTCATCGCCGTGAACCTGTGGCTGGCATCTGCCGCACTGACATTCGCTGTCGTTTCCATGGCCGATTCCTTTTTCGGTTTTATACTGGCGTTCGCTGTCCTGCTGCTGGTCTTATCCGGCATCGTCATGTTCATCAAGGGGACGGTCGCTCTCGTGCGAGGGGGGAAGGAGACGGGGAACCGTTACCTGGCCATAGCATCGGTCCTGATGATGGTGATATCCCCTATTGTTGTCATAGCAGGACTGTTCAGCATCCCGCCGATGAACTATCTGTTGATGATCTTCGGTCTATATATGCTCCTATTTTCCTTCGTTCTCCCTTATTTAAAGCTAGGCGGGTGGATATCCGGAGCCATGTCCATACTGGTCCTGACGATCATGATGGCGTATCTTCTGATCATCATGTTGACCGAGAGCAAAAGCATCAGCATGCCGGTCTTCCTGGGCCTTTTCGGCGGGTATCTGTTCTTCTTCGAGACCTCCATGATCATATCCTTCATGAGGATACGAAAGATGCAGGCGCAGGAGGAGCTGATAGGGGGTGAGGGTAGAAGGGATATCGGGCTGGAAGGGGGCCAGAATGAAGTGGAATGGCCCGAAAGGGAACTTCGCTCGGGAAGGTCCGGGAAGCTCAGGTTCGGTACACCGCCACCCCCCAGGTCGTCCACGGTGACCGATGCAGGGTTCAGGGTGGTCGAATACGAGTTCTCAGGAAATTCCGACGGTCCATCTACATCTCCTGACATGGGCGCTTTCAGGGAAATACCGTCAATGGAAACCAGATTCACCGGGGTTCCGAACAGGACACCTGTAACAGGACGGGCCCTCAGGTTCGAGGAGGCCGTGAGGAGGATGGAAGCGGCGGAGACCAGGAGAAGGTCCAGGGAAGCCAGTGCAGAAAAGTTCACCATTGACGAGGAGGAGGAGATAGACCTGTCTTCCGAGGACCTTTTCATCGATGGAATGAACATGTACGAGGTCCTGGGTATGCCAAGGGACGCAATGTCTCGGGATATCAGAAAAGCTTACAGGAAGAAGGCAGTTCTCCATCATCCCGACAAGCTTCGCGACAGCGACCGATCGGATGCTGAGGCATCCGCGGCCGAAATGGTCAGGATCAACACCGCCAAGCAGATCCTTCTGGACCCTGCTAGGAGGAGCCTGTACGACAGGATGCTCGATAGTTACGCCTGACCTTCAGAAACGGCTGCCGGTGAGCCTCTCGAACATCTCCCCGTAGAGTGCAGATATCTTCTCGATCTCACTTTCCGGGAGGGCGGGAATGGGAGGCTCGTCCTTTTTCGATACTCCCGATCCCCTTGCATTCATGAGGGCTTCGTGGTATCCGGACCGTCTGTAATACTGCCTGACGACCTCCTTGGAAAGCTCCACGAGGTTCCCTTTCTCGTATTCCGGAACATCCCAGAACCTGTCCTCGTCCGCCGTCCCGAAGGTATCCAGGAGCATGAGGCCTCTGTTCTGGTCAAGACCGAACTCCTTCTTGCCATCCACATGTATCAGACCGCGGGACCTTGCCTGTTCGTCTATGAGCCTGTCAACCTTGATGATGCTCTCGTTGATCTCGTCCCACTCTTCCCTGGAGAGCCTGGCCAGTTCCCTTGCCTCCTCGTTGGAAAGAGGTCGGTCCACCGCCTCGAGCTTGGTCGTTGCCTCGAAGAGAGGCTCCGGAAGAGGCTCGCCGTACTTCGGGGTATGATCGTGGGGAAAACCCACATCCTCGTTGGAGACCGTCCCCTTCTTCATCCTGTCCAGAAGGGACCCGGCAACATAGTATCTGGAAATGAACTCGAGAGGTACGAGAATGGAGGTGGATCCCCCGTCGATCCTTGTCAGGTCCCTCTCGACGTTCACCCTCCTGACCCTCATGGAGTTCGGTCCGGTGAGCATTATGAAATGGGAGTTCACGCCGATATCCTTGGATCGCTCGAACCAGAATGCGGATGTCCGGCAGAGGCTCTCCCCCTTCCGGGGGATAAGGGACGGTATCACCTTGTCGAAGACCGAGATCTTGTCGGTGAAATGGAACTCGAGCTCATCCGTCCCCTCAATCTCGTATACCTCTTTCACCTTGCCTACCTGGATCAATCTCAAACCGTCGCTGCCTGACATATATGGACATCCTCCATCTGAAAGGGTATTCCTTCGGACTATTTATCCTTCTTCTTGCGACCTATTACCCCTCTCCCCTCTGTGTCCTCCCCGTCGGTCGGTGGCCCTCTGGCGATCCCGGGTCTCTTGCGGGTCTTCTTATCGTTCTTCTCTGCCGGTGAGGCCACTTCACTGGTGGCAGCTTCCTTACCGAAGACGTCCTCTCCCTTCTTTTTAAGCTTGCTCGAGAACTCGAAGTACTTCAACCCTCTCATCATGGCCTGGCCAATGGGAACGGTTATGGGTATGTAAACGAAGATCCAGTAGGGGATACCGGACCCGCTGGGGTTCATGCAGATAGAACCGCAAACATCACCCAGCGCCGATCCTGTAAGAGGCCACTGCATGTTCCACGGAACAGTGACGGTCGCCTGCGGGACGGACCAGATGAAGGAGTAGAGCCATCGGAATATGAGTATGGCGATGACCATGGAGATTATCGAGGCCTTCATCTGCTGCATCATCATGGTCGACTGCATGCCCATGATGTCCTGGTTCTCGGATTGTAGCTTCTCCACAAGGGACTGGTTCCCGGCCTTCGTCGCCGCCCTCACAGCCTTGTTGTACTCGTTCATGAGCCTCTGTTTCTTGGCAAGGTCGATCCAGTCCATGGTGAAGTGCCTGACGACCGTGGAGATCGTGATTGTTAGGAAACCGGCGCAGAGCATGGTGAGAACCGGAAAATGACCGTTGAAACCTATAGCGGGGTAGAGGACGAGGCCGACCATGTCCGAGATCTGGTTCCCCAGGTTTCGGTCGAACATTATCAGGAACAGGAAGGCGAAGGCTATGATGAATATGAAGCCGGACGGTCCTTGACAGCTCTGGAGGGGATTTTCCACCTTGGGTGTCTGCGCTTTATCCGCCATGTGACGTTCTCCATTCCCCTTTTAAAAGAGGGCCGGGACCGAGATTCGAACTCGGGCGAGGGGATCCACAGTCCCCGATGCTACCAGGCTACACCATCCCGGCCATTGGTGTGACGACCTTACTTCATATCCATAAGCTATAAATGGTTTATTGAGTGCGCGGTCGATGGAGTTTACCGGTCCTGATCAGGTGAAGGAACCGGTCCTTCCCGAGCAATCCGAACTTCCAGATCACCGCTGATATCACTGCCAGTCCGAACAGCTCTTCGCATATGGTGTAAGGTTCCGTGAAGGCGAAAAGCCAACGGACCAGTTCATAATCCGTGTACCGGAAAGGCCCCATGAGAGGCCATAGAGCCCCCTGCGTGTCAAGGAAAATACCGTCTTGTAGCAGATGGAAGGAAACTCCCAGCGAGAAAGGCATGAGTGGCCTGTATGCAACGGCAGCAGCGAGGACCATGAGCGCGAAGAGTACCGTATGGGCAAATATCCTCCCGTTGTTCTCGGGAAGGAGCAGATGACCCAGGGGTTTATCGATGATGTCCGGAAGGAATGCACCAAGGGCCAGGAGCCTGACGTCCCAGCGGGGCTCCTTCATCATCAGGAAAGGGACGAGCGGAAAACCGATATGACCAAGCGGCATCATAATGGATCATCTTCCCGGTCGGTCGGTCTCATTCCGGCCAGCTGTTCTCCCTGAGCGAGCGATTGATCAGGTCGGTGTCTATCCTTACAGCTTCATCGGACTCTGAAAGCATCCTTTCCGGAACATTATCACCGTGGTAGAGCCTCACGATGGTCCCCATATCCCTCACGGCTTTGATCAGGGGAAGAAGGTCCGGGTCCGAGCAGACAAGGAATACATGATCGACGATCCTCTCGCTGCAGAGCCTTGTGACATCTATCGCCATTGCCACGTTAACGCCTTTTCTCTTGTACTGGCCGTCCTGGGTCTTGCTCAACTCCCCGGTCCTGACCTTGAACCGTGGGAGGTGTCTCAGTGATTGAAGGAACTTCTCCACACCGTCGTTCCTGCTTCGCTCTTCACTTGTTGCGTCCCCTGTCAGGTAAGGGATCGATTTGTAGTAATACGTCCTGAACCTCTGCATATCATCCGGAACGATCAGCCGGGAGAAAGTGAAGAAGTCTATCCTTTTCGAATCGAACTCGCTCCTAAGGACCCCGTCAAAATAATCACCATCTATGAAAATACCCACTGTTTCCCTTTTCATCATTTCATCTCCATAGGTCAAATTCAAACTATATGACATTCACTTTATTACTTCGGACCTCACGATCACTTTTCGAATGACCCGGGCCAAAGGTCGGAATGTACCTTATTTCTTAAATATCTTTACAATGTTCGTTCAGGGCCCCAGCCTTCCCGAGGGTATGGAGTCCGTGATCTCCGGGTGCTCCTCGTACCATTCGATGGTGGACCTCAGTACCTCACGGATGTCGGTGAACTTCGCCTGCCATCCATGATAGTTCAATTTCTTCCCCGAAGCGTTGTACCCAAGGTCCAGGTATCCCTCGTCCATGCGGTCCTGGACAGGCAGTTCGGACCCCATCAGGCTCAGGATGGTCTCGACTATGGCGTTCAGGTCATGGCTCATCTCCGCCGTGATGTTGAAATACGATACCCCCGACATGATCTGCTTGGGATGCTTGACCGGTGAGGGCGGGGATGTCGTGGCAACGCTCGTTCCCGAGATGACGGTCCTCCCGGGGAGGTTGTGCTCCGGATGTGTGTCCTCCGATACGTTCAGGCGCAGGTTCCCCGTGATGGACCTCACAACGAGCCCGATAGCGGAGCACAGGTCAAGAACATGGAGCCAGTCCCGGTATCTCTCCCCTTTCTTCCCTGGTATCCACGGCGGTCGACCGTCCCTGATCATCTTGATGGTCCTGGGGACTATCCGGGTCAATCCCTGGTTTGGCCCTATAGCTTCGCATGTACGGACGATGGCTATGGGTACGCCACCCCTTCTCCCGGAGATGGCGACCAGACGCTCGCCAGCGGCCATGGTGGTAGCATAAGGGTTGGTAGGGTCTATCGGTGTGTGCTCTTCTCTCCTCTGGACGGTGAACGGACAGGACCCGTAAACCTCATCGGTGGATACATGAAGGAGGGGAACGTTGTTCCTCACGCATGCGTCTGCAAGGACCCTTGCCCCCAGTATATTGGTCTTGATGAACCGCTCCATCTTTTCGGAGAACCGGCCCTTATCGTTCTCCGAAGCGCAGTTTATGACGACATCCGAAACCTTGAGATAATGTTCGTAGGTGGACAGCTCGCAGATATCCCCCTCTTTGAACGTGTACCTGCCATGGTGCCTGGATATGGACATGTAATCCTCCATAGGCTCCCGACGTTGAAGGTCAAGGTTGATGATGTTGGCCTCGGGCTCCCTGGAGAGGATGTGCGTAATAAGGTTGGAGCCAATGAATCCGTTCCCTCCTGCGACAAGATAGTCCATCGGAATGCCTCCAGATGAATAATGGTATCATCCAGTATATTGTAATACTTTTTGCATGACCTTGCGGACAACGACCGGAACAGGGACCTTCAACCGTAAGAGTTATCATCCTTGGATTAGAAGGATTAAATATGTTGGTTCACCTCCACCAATCGATGAGACTGGTATGGCTCAGGCTCCTTTCAATGATAATGGTCGTCATGGTCGCTGGAGCATTCGGCCTCATCCGCAACTCTGACGATGCAAAGGCCGTTGGAGAGGCCATTGTGACCGTGAATCCGGCATCCGGTCAGAGTTCCCTGCACGTCAAGGTCGATCCTTCAAGAGGCGGGATAGTCACCTTCAGTGGTTACATCGCAATGACCGAGGCATTTAGCCCCGATTCGCAGTTCATCATAGTGAACCTCCATGCAGATGTGGAGGGATGGGAGGTCACGACGATACCCGTCCTCACCCTTACGGCTTCTTACACGCAGCTGTCGTTCACCGTTTCCGTCAGGGTGCCTTCCGGTTACAAGACGTCCGGTATGGACGCTACCAAGGTCATGACCATCACCGGGACCTGGGAGTATCAGCCCGAGTCTCGCAGCGGTAACGTCCAGCCTCTTGAAGTGTTCGTTTTCATCGATCAGTACTACGAGTATAGCATCAAGTGCGATCGATCCTTCGTCCAGACCTCACCCGGTGGTGAGTTCGATATCGATCTCGAGATATCAAATGACGGTAACGGCGATGACAAGATCTCGATCAATATCGACAGAAGGGACCGGTTGGAAAGGAACGGATGGGCTTTCGTTCTCGACACCACAAAATTCGTACTGCCCTACCAGCAGACGATCAAGGTACCCGTCCATGTGGTCACTCCAAGGGAATGGGATGGCTGGCGGAACGATATAATCGTAATACAGTTCGATCTGACCTCTGAGCAGGCTTTCAACTCCAACTCGGTGGCTGAACCCGCGTCATATTCCATTTTCGTCCTCCAGAGGGGTGTATCAGTGCCGGGTTTCGAACCCTTTCTATTCCTGCTCGCTGTCCTGATATCCTCCCTTTTCGCGTTCTCCGGCAGGAGGCGCTGACCTCATGCTCCGGACCCCGGGACCGATATTGGTCCTTTCGGTCCTTCTATTGCTCCTCATCAGCCCATTGCCCGGACCGGTTTCGGGAGAGATCGTTTCCGGAGAGCAGACACCGTCCGGTGGTTTCACCTGGGAGAAGGAGGGTTTCAGATGCATACAGGTATCGGGCTCTCCGGACCAGATCGGCTACCAGCACGGCTCGCTCCTATCCGATCTCATTCCACGCTCCCTCTCCGCGTATGCACACGCGACCGAGAGAAGCTACGGATTGGAATGGTCTCAGGTCAGGATAATGTCCGTGAACTACTGGATATACGTTCCGGAGGAAATGCGCCAGGAGATGGACGGCATAGTGCGGGGGGCTGCCGAGAACGGAGCGAGGAACCCTCTCGGGGACCCCGTGGACAGATGGGACATACTGGCCCTGAACGCCATCTGGGACATATGGTGGAGGACCGAGCTGCCCGGGAATCCATGGTGGTGGCTTCCTTTCGACCCGAACCTTCCCACCTACGAGCCGAGGACCCCCCACCATTGCAGTGCATTCGTTGCCACGGGGGATGCGACAGCCGACGGTGGTTTCGTTCTGGGTCAATCCCTGTGGATGCCTTACTTCTTGAGCCCGGCCCATGCGGTCTTCATTGACATCATACCCGACAGGGGCAACAGGATCTTCATGGAGGTCACCGCGGGTATGATATGGTCAGGGACCGAATATTATACGAACTCTGCCGGATTGGTCGTGGCCGAAACGACCCTGGGCACCGGACCATATCGCTGGTTCGGGGTCCCGTCCTTCGTAAGGTTAAGGAAGGCCATCCAGTATGCGGATTCCATAGACACCTTCAGGGACATCATGCTGGAGCAAACGAACGGGGCATACTGCGGTGACTATATCATAGCCGATGCCAAGACCAATGAGGTTGCGGTCCTGGAGCTCGGAAGCTACGAATGGGAGCTCAAGAGGACCACCAACGGCTTCCTCGCATCATGCAACTATCCCTGGGACCCGGAGGTGGCCGAGGAGATGGGAGAGGTACAGGGATGGGACCACGGATGCTACCCGCGATGGGTCAGGCTCGAGCAGCTCAGGGACCGCGATTACGGCAACATCACGGTATTTCACGGAATGGAATATCTGGGTGACCATTACGATACCGTCGAGGAGAAGGAGAACCCGTGTTCTCACACCCTCTGCGGTCATGTGGAGAACGCTTCCGGTTACCCACACGGCTCGATGGATGGAAAGGTCACCAACAGGTCCATGGTCTCGAGGATGGAGATATGGGCACGGTTCGGTCACTCTTGCGGGCAGCCGTTCATTGTCGCCGACCATGCCAGTGAGCATCCCGAATACGCCTTCGACGATCTGGTGGACATCATCCCCAGGCCTTACGCATCGTTCGGGCCTTTCTCCACCATGGAAGTCATGGCAGTAGATGGCGGGGGAGAACCGGTCCAGGGTGCCCTGGTCAACGTCACCTCGAATATAGACGGTGCTTCCTTCGAGCTGATGACGGATGGCTCGGGAAGGGCTCTGTTCGAATACATCCCCCACTCCGATTACAATATCTCGGTGAAGAAAGATGATGGCGAGGGTAACCTCAGATGGGTGCAAAGGGAGGATTCCTCTATAGAGGTCATAGTGAGGTCCGCAAATCCTGGGGGCATACTGGCAGGTGGCGGAGGGGTCGTCGTTCTGGTCCTGATCGTCCTTGCAGTTATCGGCGTGGTGGTCTTCGTTCTGTTGCGGAGATCGGGGCATTAAATAATAATATCGGAATTGAATCATGTACCGGGGCTTCGGGATGCAATACTGTCCTAACTGCAGTGCCTACCAATACGATGGTAACGCTGAAAAATGCAGGAAATGCGGGTTCGATCTGACAACCCAGAAGGCGAAGGTCTCCTCTGATATCGTCAAGGAGGGACCGCCCAAGGAGAGGAGTGAAAGGTCCTTCGACGCACGGGTGCCTTGCATGTTGTGCGGCTCCCCGACAAAAGCGTTCGACGGGGAGCATGATATTCCCGTGGAGGGCAGGAGGATATCCATTAACGGTCTGAAGTTGATGGGTGGGGATATCACAAAGAAGACCGTCACCCAGATAACCTATACATTGTCCGGGTACGAGTGCCAGGGAGGGCACAAACTTTACAGCTCTGTCACCTACAGGGTCCGTCAGCTGTGTCCTCTCTGCTATCATCCGATGTTCAGGTATGGCTCCTCGCTCATCAGCTGTACCAGATGCAACAAGCATTTTCCCTTGAACGATTGGCCCAAGCCGGACCCAATGGCCTTATTGCAGGGGGATGGATGGGAGCCTCTCTGAGAACATCCAGAACGCAAGGAAATCGTTATATCGGACCCAGTGTCCTTTCGCGCCGGATGAACAAAGGTGATACTACACATTCGGAGGCTGTCCAACTTCTCAAGGAAGCATGTTCCCTGTATCATGAGGGCAGGTATTCGGACATGCGGTGTTATGCGGAAAGATGTCTCAAGCTCGATGTCTCCCTGGGTATGGCATGGGAGCTATTCGGTCTGGGGCGGCTTTCCGAACTGGACCTCAAGGACCCACTCAACGGTTTCGAGAGGGCGATCGGTTGCCAGGGGAGAGCGGAGGACGCGGAGATAGCTCTCACGATAATGAGAGGGCCGTCATGGCCGAAGGGGAATGAGCTGCTGGATGCGGTCAACGGGCTTGTCGCCCTGGGACAGGCATACCTGTCAAGAAGCAGGTTCAGACCTGCGGCCCTTTGCTTCAGCTCCGTCGAGAGGTACGTACGACCGAACCCCACCATAGGGTCCATACTCGGCCTGATCTACCGGGAGCTGGGAATGCTCGAGATCTCCCTGGACCATTACGAGAAGGCCTCTTTACTTGAGGGAGCCCCCATCGAGCTTCTTCATGACAGGGCAATAATACTGATCAAGTTGGGAAGGGTGCAGGAAGCCGAGGGTCTTCTCGGGCAGCTCCTGGAAAAGATCGATGATGACCCAAGGATATGGAACAATTACGGGACAGTCCTTGAAGCCCTTGGAAAGGACAGCGAGGCTCTGAAAGCATACGATAAAGCGCTGGAGATCGACGACGATTATTATCCCGCTCTGTACTCCAGAGGCAGGAACCTGCAGAAGCGTGGACTGATGGAAGAGGCCCGTCCGATACTGGAGCGGGCCCTGGACATCGAAGGGCGCGTCTTCAACATTGATGATATGACCCGCCCGCAAGAGCCGCCAGGGAGCACGACCGTGCGTCTAAAGG
The DNA here is from genome assembly GCA_016928095.1 of Thermoplasmatota archaeon. Lineage (GTDB taxonomy): Archaea > Thermoplasmatota > Penumbrarchaeia > Penumbrarchaeales > Penumbrarchaeaceae > JAFGLL01. The sequence continues at coordinate 17,892 of JAFGLL010000063.1, read as the reverse complement.
AGGTCTCGACGAAAAGGGAGAGAAAGAAGAGCAGTTGATGGGAGCGATTACCAATATTTTGGTCAATACAAAATATTTATTTTACAACCGGTTATGCACATGCGATGGACCACAGGGATATGGAACGTGCATTGGATGCATACCGAAAAGGAAGTTTCGTGATCGTGTATGATGCTGACGGGAGGGAGGAGGAATGCGATCTCTTCCTGCCCGCCGAGTCCTGTGAACCCGATCACATCCGGCAGATGAGGAAAGATGGGGGTGGCCTGATATTCCTCATGGTCCGACCCGATATCAGGGACAAGCTGGGATTGCCGTTCCTGCAGGAGATGTTCCCGCAGATGAGCAGGGAACATCCCGTTCTCAAGGCCCTTATTTCGGACGATATCCCCTACGATAACAGGTCATCGTTCTCTCTTGCCATCAATCACCGCAACACGTTCACCGGGATAACCGACAATGACAGGGCTCTGACCGTCAGAAGCTTCGGAGACCTGGCCATCAGGGTCCAGGAGATGTCCGAAGCGGAAGCCCTGTCCGATTTCGGTGAGCACTTCAGGTCCCCGGGGCACATCCCTATCTGCATCGCTTCGGACCATATTCTCGAGACTCGGTTCGGACATACGGAGCTTTCTTGCGCCCTTTCGACAATGGCCGGTCTCTCAGGGGTATCGGTCGGGTGTGAGATCATGGGTGATGACGGTAAAGCGATGCCAAAGGACGCAGTAAGGGAATATGCCATTCTGAACGAGATACCTTTCCTTGAAGGTCATCGGATCATCAAGGCCTGGGGAGGGTGGAAGGGGGATTGGAAGAGATCATACACACCCAAGGTCCACGACGAACGGAGGGTTTTTCCGACAGAGGATGGCCCCTCCTGCCCTTCCGTAACCCTTCCAGGGAAGAGAGGCCTGAGAGTGATGGCCTCCGGGGTCTTCGACCTGATGCATCCGGGGCATCTATCGTTCCTTGAGCAGGCAAAGGCGCTTGGAGATGAACTCGTGGTGGTCGTTGCAAGGGATGTCACGGTCCAGAACCTTAAAAGGCACCCGATAATGAACGAGAGGGCGAGAAGGGAGATGGTCGCCGCCATCAGATGCGTTGACACTGCCGTCCTGGGATACGAGAACGACAGATACAGGATCGTCCGGGAGATCGACCCGGACATCATTGCCCTCGGGTACGACCAGCATCAGGATGAGATAACGCTCGAATCGGAACTTGCCGCGCAAGGCATCGAGGTCGAGCTGGTCCGTCTTGATAAAAGGGCCGGTGACATGCAGGCGACCTCCGAGCTATTGCACAGGATAAGGAAGGAGGGGGGATGTTGAGGAGGATAGGGGTGGTCGATACGACCTTCTCCCGTGTGAACATGGGTAGCATCGCAGAAAAGGAGCTGAAGGACTGCGGGGGAGGGTTCAGGACCATCAGGAGAACGGTCCCCGGGGTGAAGGACCTGCCTGTGGCATGCAAGAAGCTCATAGAAGAGGATTCATGCGACATAGTGATGGCCCTTGGCATGCCCGGAAAGGAAGCGGTGGATAAGGTCTGCGCCCACGAGGCCAGCCAGGGCATCATCCAGGCGCAGCTCATGACCAACACGCACATTGTCGAGGTCTTCGTCCATATGGATGAGGCAGTGGATGAGAGAGGATTGAGGTCCCTTGCAGAGAACAGGACACGGGAGCACGCCCGGAACACCTACCTTCTGCTCTTCAAACCCGATATGCTGATAAAGCAGGCGGGGACCGGTCAGAGGCAGGGTTTTCCGGATGTGGGCCCTGTCGATGAGGAAGAAAGGAGCAGCACCGTGCATTGAGGAGGAAAAGAAATGACCGAGAAGAAGATAAGGCTGGGTTTCGTCGTTTCGGAATACAACTTCGACGTTACCATGATGATGCTCGAGAGGGCCAAGGCCCATGCCGAGTTCCTCGGCTGCGAGATAGGAGAACAGATCAGGGTCCCGGGCGTGTACGACCTGCCCTTCGCCCTGAAGAAGCTCATCGCCAGAAAGGATATTGACGGCGTTGTTGCACTGGGAGCCGTCATCGAGGGAGAGACGGACCATGACGAGGTCGTGATGCAGCATGCGTCCAGGAAGATCATTGACATCTCCCTTGACTCTGGAAAACCCGTCGGTCTGGGGATAACAGGTCCGGGAATGACCAGGGGGCAGGCGCAGGCAAGGATAGACAATTCCCGCTCCGCAGTGGAGGCCTGTGTCAAACTGATAAGGAACACCGAACATCTCTGAAATGCGAAATGTTCATTTCAGGGCATCCAGGGCCTTCAGTATCCTCTCGGCGGTGGCCTTGCCGATCCCCTTCAGCTCCAACAGCTCGTCGAAGTATGCCTTCTTGAGCCCGTCCAGGTCGGAATACCTCTCCTTCAGGGCGTCCTTTCCTTCCTTCGAGAGCCTGGGGACAGTGTCGAGAAATCCGGATATGTCCGATCGGGCATCCGGAGAAGTGGAGGAGCCCCCGTCTTTCCCGGTGCTCCGACCGTCATCCATCCCCGTGAGGTTGTTTATGTACTTATCGAGATCTGCCGGGTCATCAAGGTCTATCCGCTCGAAGCCCGCGTCGCTCAGGATGTGGATCTCTTCCCCCTTCTGGTCGTCCTGAGGACGTTCATCGAGAGTGTCCTTCAGTATCCGCAGTGTGATCTGGATGGCCTCATCACGGCTCATTCCGGGCCGGTAGCCGCTTTCAAGGAGCTCGAGGGCCTTTTCGGAGCCCTTCCCGATGGCCGTTGCCTTTCTCTCCTGGAAAACGCCCGAAGGGTCGGTCTCGTAGAGATGGAAACCATTCTGGCCCTTGCCGCCGATGATCAATGCCGTTCCGAAAGGTCTGACACCCTCGTACCTGGTGTATACTTCATAGATCTTGGATATCCACAGGACCAGGTTCTTGAGGTCCGGTCTCTCGCCGTACGTCCGCGCTTCTTCCTGAGCTTTGTCCCTGAGTATATCGACCAGCACCCTGGCATCGGCTATCAATCCGGAGGCGGCCGCCCCGACTTGAGGGGTGATCTGGAAGAACTTCTGAAGGTATTCCTCCTCTATCAGAGGGCTGAAGATCGATTTGTCTATGGAGAAGAGGACCCCCCCGTCGAAGACGATGCCGAGTGCAAGGCCCCCCCTTTTTATGGCTTCCCTTGCGTATTCCACCTGGTATACCCTGCCGTCGGGGGAGAACACGGTTGCCGCCTGGTCGTAGTGGTCCTTTTCCATCATCACACCTGCTTCAGGTACTTTCCTTCTCTTTCTCCTTCTGACCCTTCATCAGGGACCTCCAGAAGGACCTTTTCTCGCCTGCGACGGTTCCTTCCTCCTCATCTGAGTGTGGGGGAAGGGTTTTACCGGAGCCCGCGGCCGGCAGCTCCTTTCTGTGGTCTTCGATAGGAACAAAGTCCTCCGGGGGAGGCAGCTCCTCGCCGTACATGGACCTGTAAAGCGACCTTAGAGGTTCCGAGGTGGATGTCTCCAGCGATCGGTGGTCTATCCTCTTCTCTATCTCCTCTATGGTGAGCGAGGACCTCTTGGACCATGGCCTGTAGGTCACCCTTGAGGCAGGGGTGGTCCTTGCTTCCTCTTTCTTCTCATCTGATGGCTGTTGTGGAGGCTTCTCATCGTCCCGGATCTTGACAGGGTAACCAAGCTCCTTCAGTTCAAACTTGTAAGGCCTGAGCTTCTCCCTGAGCTCTTCCTTTGTGACCTTACCCTGCTGAAAGGCCTTGAAGAACTTCTTGTAGACCCTGTCGGCCTCCTTCAATCTTTTCTTGTGCTGCCTGTCGTCCTCCGGCAAAACCATACCTCCAGGGAGCGCGGTGGAACCACAAGGCCACTGTCGATATAATAGTTTTCTTTGCACATGCTCCAACCTTCGGTGCTTCTCGGGGATGTTCCTGCAGGGTTCCGAACGTTCCCACAACGGTTATATACGGCTTGTTTTATAGCTCGCTCCCGCTCCCGTGAGCGTTCACAAGGAACGCGACCTTGAAGTGTCGTAACGAGGTTGTCTAATGCCCAATGGTCAGATGGAACTCATAGTGAGCCTGAACCGCCTGACAGAAGCCATAATCAACAGTTACAAGGAACACAATATGAGCCGGGAGGATGCCCAGAACATGGCATACCACGTGCTCAACTTCTTCGGTTTCGGTGACAGGATCGTTGACAATATATTGGAGCCTGAGGACCGGGACCTGTTCTACATGCTGGAGGATTTCGGTCTTCTGGTCACGGAGAGAGAGGAGACCACGCTCTACGATGGCAGAGAGTGGAGGATCCATTACTGGCTTCTGAAGAAGAACGCCATACACAACATGGCATGCGACGATGTCGAACCTTGCCATAACCCCGAGGAGTACAATGTTTACAAGGAGATCCCCGACGAGGCCTGGTCCAGAGACGACTGAACCATGTTTCATTTCCATGGTCCAGTATCAAATAACCCCAAACACTTTATAACCCTGACAGTGATTGGGATTATATTGGGTCCCGCCCAGGGGATCGTGCGGTATGAACGCATAATACGCATGGAGGAACACGAATGAAGAGAACCTCTCTCTTTGGACTTCTGATAGCTATCATGATGATATTCTCCGCACTCCCGATGGTGGATGCGGGAACAGCGAAAAATTCCCAAACCTCTGATGAAATGGAGATCGGGGCAGATCCTTCTCCGGGGGTCGATCTGATCGGTGCGTCCGGGAGTTCCGACGAACCAGTGATCTTCCACGATGTCCAGGACCTTGCTCGATCCGGTGAGGGTACGATAAGAAAGATCCCCATCACGAACATGGACGATCCTCTTTCATCCCTCTATGATCGACCCTATAACAGGATCGTTCGTTCGACCACATCCAGCGTCTGGGCCTCAGATAAGGATGAGAATGACGGACTCGATAACGCAACCTACCTTGAAGATGGGGACAGTGTTGACAATAATGTGACATCTTATTTCGTCACCAGTCCGACCGGAACCACCATCGTCCCCTATGATATCGATGTTTTCACCGTGAACCTCACCGTAGACGGTATCAATAACACCGTGGATCAACTCGATCTAACCATAATCTCCACAGACGCGGAGGATAAGAACTCGACACTCCAGGCAACCGTCCTTGAATATAACATGTTCCTCGGGTCCGTATTCGAGATAGACGCCGAACTGACAGGCCAGTTCCACGGCAACACGTCCAAAATCGTTTTCGTCCCGGAGGGCGACCCCTCTGTGAATTTTGTGTATTCGTTTTTCGTCAGGATGATGTCATGGAACGATACGAAACTGAATTACACTGTCAAGGCAAAGATCACCTCTACGACCAGGACCGAATGGAACGGACTTTTCGGTGGAGGGACCAGGGTCAATCAGACGATCCGTCCTTCCAAGATGCAGAGCCTCAACCTGTCCCACGACCGCTTCGATTTCTATGACATGACCGACATGCTCACCGATAACGGACTTAATGTCGCTAGAAACGACGAGGTGAAGTTCAGCTTCAAGATAGATGCCGCAACGGAAGAAAGAGGCTCGATGTACGGATATTTCGGTGACGCATTCCACGGTGTTAAATTACCGACAACGACCCTTGCCGTGATATTCCTCGTCTGGGTGAATTATACTGATCAGAATCTTTATTTATACTCCTCTGGGGGCATACCGATCACCAGCGTTCTTTTCCATCAAGATCCAGTCACAGTGGGTTTTCAAGATCATGCGGATCATGTTTGGATGGGAATCATGCCATCGATGCTATTCGGGATCAATAACCAATACTACGGCCCCATAAACAACAATCCCCCGTCGGAGGGAAATGGAGAGTTTTTCTATAATATAACCTCCATCAGTGCGGTCATCATCCCGCCGAACGGTCCCCCGACCTTCAACCTCCCCATTTCGGACTATTTCTTCGACGAGGACGAGGGGCCATGGATGAACCTTACCGACCTCGACGACCATTTCTCCGACCCCCAGGCGGAGCACGATGCAAGGTTACGATACGAGGTTGTGAGAGTGAACGCTGACCCGGAGATACTGTTCGACATAGATCCGGATACCCACATGCTATCCATCCTCGTGAACGAGGAGAACTGGAACAGCGACGACATCATATCGAAGTTCCGTATCAAATGCTACGATTGGGGTCCCAACTGGATATACAACGACGGTGACGACCTGTCAGTGCAGTCCAACGAGTTCACGGTCCTTGTAACGTCGGTCAACGATGATAGCTATATAGAAAAAGTCGACCTTCCCGTCGGGAGCGCCGTCAACGATCATCAGCCGATAGATATAACGGTCTCGCAGGGTCAATCCATCAAATCCAAAAAGATATGGGCATACGATCCGGACATAGAGGACCAGAAAGACATAGAGTACGAACACAATGCCACGACAAAGGCTTTTTCCATCAATACCAACGGACAGTACAGCTTCCTTCCCACCAACGATGATGTCGGGGTCACATGGATAAGGGTCACCGTTGATGACGGACATTCCCCCTCACCCGACGACTACTGCATATTGAAGTTCATCGTGACGAACCGCAACGACAAGCCGTCACTGGTATCCATCGAATGGAGGGACAGGGATGTCATCTACGATAACCTGGATGTGGAGGACGAGCCGACATTCCGCAACGTCGATGAGGATATCGATATCAACCTGACGGTGGAAGCCTACGACCCGGATATAGCAATAGGGATGGCCGACAAGCTCACCTGGAACGTGGGCTCCCCGGGATGGGTGGTCCACCCTCACTCCACGGACCCGATGAAGGTATATCTTACATATTTCCCCACGAACGATGATGCCATAGAAGGGGCCGCCGAGACGACCCTTTCGTGCAGCGACAGTCAGGGCGCCATGAGCCAGGAGATAAATGTGGTCCTTTATGTGGACAATGTGAACGACAGGCCAAGGATACTGACCATCAACGGCGAGACGCCGGTAGATGGCAAATTGACCTTCGACCTCAGCAATGAGCTCAACGGGTTCGAGGACCAGCCCTATGTTCTGACCATAGATGCCGAGGAGATAGACCCCAGGGATGACATCTCGTTCTCGACGAACGACCCCTCTTGGCAGCAGTCCCCGGTCCTGGGAAACCCCATGGCAAGGAACTTCACCATTGTCCCCAACCAGGACATGGTCGGGATCCATTCGGTAAGGTTCACGGTGAAGGATGAGAGCGGGTCCGCCGACACGGTCCTGGTCAACTACGAGATCGTCAATACGAACGATCCGCCGGGAATACCCAGGATCAGATATGACGAGACCGTTATCAGGCATCCCGGGAACGAGATCCGCTTCTGGTCCGATGATGTGGAGGACCCCGATGGTGACGAACTCACCTATATCTGGAACTTCGGGGATGGTACAGCGGATGTGATCGGTCAGGAGGTCACTCACAGCTGGACAACGTTCAACGAATTCTTCGTCACGCTGACCGTGAGAGACCCCCACGGCGGTGTATCCTCGGAGGAGATCACCATACTGATAGTCGAAAAACCGGAGGAGGTGGATCCAAACCTGGATTCGGACGGTGACGGGATGCGCGATACGTACGAGGAGGAGAACGGCCTGAACAAGTTCGATCCCAATGACAAGATCACCGATCTGGACGGGGACAAGTTCAATAACTTCGAGGAGTATGAATACGGATCGGACCCACTCGACCCGAAGGACCACCCTCCGATCTCCGACGAGAAGGGCGGACTCTCACTATTGTGGATCATTATCATACTCCTGGTGGTGATAGTATTCATCGCTGCGGTGCTCTTTTTAATATTCGTGGTAATGTCCAAACCCAAACCTGTCGTTCAGCAGCAGATGTACAGGAGCGAGCTTCCCGGCCAGGGCTATCCCGGAGCTCTTCCCCAGCAGGGAGGGTATCCGCAGGTCCCACCCGCTTCCCGGGAGCAGCTTCCCCCGGCCCCGCAGGAGACGGCTCCCGCGGAGGAGGACTATCTGGGCGGGTTCATGGAGGAGGCCCAGAAGCAGATAGAGGAATCATCTTCCGGGGGTTCGGAGGAGGATAATGTCTGGAAACCGCCTGTGGAGGGTACCGATAGCCAGACAGAGGTCCAGGTCGATGACCTGTTCGGTGAAACGGAGGGTCCCACCATGAAGGGGCCCCCTTCCGTAGCTTCTCCCCCTCCGAGCAGGAGCAAGCTTCCCGACCTGCCCCCCCCTCCGAAGCTGTGAGGTCCTGCAGGCCTTGGGGCGGAGGAAGTACGAATGGAAGACCTTGAGAAGGCGACCTTCGAGCTCTGGAAGGATCTCAGACCTGCTGATGCCTATTTCTCCGGCATCGATGATGAAGGAGGAAAGCTCTTCATCCCGACACGTGAGAATATCAGGTCCATGAGGAACAGGCTGGATCCCATCTGGATGTCAACACTTGACCTGTCCACAAGGTCGCTTTTAAGGTGGGCTAGATGCGATCTTGATCTCCAGGAGCCGTCGAGACCTCCGGTCGAGGTGGTCGATGCGTTGATCGGGCATCTTGTCAAAGGAGGTCCCGGGTCACCTCTGTTGCCTCCGCTCCTCTCTGCATCCGCCAAGAGCATGGAGATCGCGGCATCCGATCTCAAGCTCTCCCTGTGGCCGATCGAGATGAAGCTTCATACGTTGAGGGTCACCGGCTCCTTGAAGACGCTCCTTCGCGAGATCAAAGGGAGCGGACCCTGGAATGGCCCTATCGGAAACCTTGAGGAGAAGGTCGCTGCATACGAGGAGCTGTTCCCGATCGAATATGATCCCCGCCAGGACAGCGGAGAGGTCATGGACCTGTTAGAGGGAGGTGCCGGTCATTTCGGTAGGAGCGATGTGTACCACCGGATACTGTCCGAGCTATATTCGAACCCTCAAAGGATATCGCTCTACGAGGAGACCGTTCTGATGGAGCTCTACAGCGAGGTCCCCAAGTTCAAAAGCTCCAAAGAGGAGATGTCCGACCTGTACGGCACCGCTCCCGAGGTCGAGGAGATCGACCGGGAGATGGCATTGAGGAGAAGGATAAAGGAACCTTCGGAAGCCATAAGGATCTGCGAGGAGCTGAGGGAAAAGCTGATCTACTGGGCCATCAGAAGGTTGATAGACTACCCCCATGAGATCGATGTGGGGACCGTGGAAACACCCCCCTATCTGAAGCCCTTCATCGGAAAGGGGAAGGTGTTCAATATGGACGGTCTCCCGGCAAGGCCAAGGACCGATATGTTCCTGACCATCGGCCCGGAAAGGGACAGTTACCTATCCTTCCCGGACCTGATGCTCCTTCTATCCCACGAAGAGCTGGGGTCCAGGGCGCATTTCCTCAACTCCTACCTCAGACCGCACGAGTCCGTTGCCGGGACCGACCTCCTTCCATCCACTATGATAGGCTCCATAATGGAAGGGTTCGCAATGGATAGGGAGCTTCAGGTACTGGGCATGCTGAGCGACATGTCGAACAGGAGGTCCGAGCTCATGAACGATGAGAGGTATCTGGTGGACCATATAGAGGAATTCGAACCGCTTGACGAACTGAGGATCGATCTGGAATACCTCATCAGCAGGAACAGGGTCCTGTCTCTCATCAGAGCCCTGGCGGATATCAGGACCAACAGCGGGAAACAATCCGTTGTGGATTTCATCAGGTGGGCACACATAGTGAGCGGGGTCGAGGTGGACCTTCTTTTGGAGCTGGTAATGCAGGCTGCCCGGAAACCCGGTCTTCATGCATCCAGCATGATCGTCTCGAAGGGTTACCACGATGTCACTTCCATCATGGTCGAGAGGGGTGCCGATCTATTGGACCTCAATACACACTCCACATGTATGGGGTTTCCCTCATGGAGGTTCCTGCGGGAGAGGTCAATGGACCTCTAGGAGAGCAGGTTGTTCTCCAGGAACTCTATCAGCTCCATGACCGGTACATCCTGTATCGTGATCAGGGTTGTGTTCCCCACCGTTCCCTTGCCGGACCTTTTCGTGGTGATCAGGCCGAAGGCGTCCATCTCCTTCATGTACTGCCAGAACTGGGTGTGGCCGAGCGGTCTCTTGTTGATCTGTTCGCATAAGGCCTGGTACTCCGTCTCGAGCTCGCCAGTGGAGCAGTATGCCGAGTGCTTCAGAAGTCTCGATGTCGCAAGGAGCATGATCTGCTCGTGGACGTTCAACTGTTGTATCGTCTCCTCGAAGACGAAGGGCTTGACCTCCGCCTTTGCCCATCTGGCATGTTCGGGTGTTACCGTGTCGCTGCCCTTCTCCTCGGACACCATCCCGGCCTTCTCCAGCAGCTCTATGGCAAATCTCGCATCGCCGTACTCCTCGGACATGGATGCGATCATCTCCGACACCCCGTCCTCCACCACATTGTCGTGGAAGGCAAGCTCCACCCTCTGGTCCACTATCATCTTCAGGACCTCCCGGTCGTACTTGCCGAACTCGATTATGTTCGTCCTCTTGAAGGTGGACAGGGAGGCCTTGTCCATGAGCTGTATGATGGATTTCTGGGATATCAGTATCAATGAAAGTGCACCCAGGAGTTCCGGGTCCTCCTCCTGTACCCGGGTGAATGCATATACAAGGTCCGATCCGGACCTCTTCAGGAGAACATCTGCCTCGTCCAGGACTATGACAAGGTGGCATTCTCTCTTCTTGAGATGTTTCTTCAGTATCTCTATCATCTCGGGGATCGAGAATCCTCTGTCGGGGAACCGTGAGTCGAAATGGGTCAGGATCGACAGGAGGACCATGGATTCGGATTTTCTGTTCCTGCAGTTGATATGGACGGTGTCGATCATCCTCTTGTTCTCGATCCCAGCATCTTTGAGGATATCGCAGAACCTCTTCACAACGGCCGTTTTCCCGGAACCCACAGGTCCAGTGACAAGGGCGGTCTGCCCCATCTTCTCGTAGACAACGGTCCTGAAGAGTCGTCCCAGAGAATCCAGTTCCCCCGCTCTCCCGGGGAGCTCATCGGGAACGTAATCGAAGGATAGTTTGGACTGGTCCTTGAATATCATACTCCTCTTCAGGGCGCTGAGGGATGTTTTCATGGGTCACCGTATGAGCGTGTTCGACAAAATACTTTCGGTGACGTCCCTCATTGGTCCCTGCCGGGCGAGAAAGGTTTCGCCTTCCTTGCCTTCTCCTGGCCCTCTCCGCCCTCCTTTTCCACGTCCTCTTCCTCCGCTTCCTTGTTCTCGAAGGTCGTGTTGCACAGATAGCAGAAATTGAGGTCCGATTCTATCATCTTGCTGCAATTGGGGCACATCATGAGCCCGACGTCGGATCCCCTTGCCTTCTTGAACCCCCTCCAGCCTGTAATGACCCATAATATACCTATTGTCATCATGGCGACACTTACCGGTATGAGGCAGGGGCCCCCTTTCGGGTCATCCTCTTGAAGTGACCCGAGCTCCCCGACATCGGTCTGCCACATGAAGCCCCACAGGAGCATGATGGTCCCGATCCCGGTCATGGCGACACCCAAGGCTATGGCGATCCATGTTACCCAGGGGATGTTGCTGCCTTTGCGCTCCTCCTCATAGGATCCGCGCTTTGCCTCAACTCTTCTTTTCTTTTCTGCCGTGAAAGCCATGTGCCACACTCGATGGGATCGGACCTCGCTCGGGAGTGTAACACCTCGATGGCAATAAAAAGGTATGCAACCCTGCGTCCTTTTCCTCGTCCGTTCAGAGGTTTCAGATGATCCCGGCCGCCTTCCCGCCCGCCTCGAAGGCAGCAAGAGCCGCGTCCAGCATCTCCCGGGTCAAACCGGCATTGACCTGGACCCTTACCCTGGATTTGTCCCGGGCAACCATCGGGAACACGATCGGGAGAGCGAAAACCCCCCTCTCGTAAAGCTCCCTGGAAAGCTGCTTCGCCTTGTGGGATTCCCCGCACATCACAGGTATGATCGGTGTTTCCGTTCTCCCGGTATCGAACCCCATGGACTGGATCCTCTTCTTGAAGTAGTTGGTATTTTTCCAGAGGGTTTCCCAGTGCTGTGGCTCCTCATCGAGAACCTGGATGGCCGCAAGCTGTGCACCAGCAACAGCCGGAGGGTGAGATCCCGAGAGCAGCCATGTCCTGGATTTGTTGTAAGAGAAGTTGATCAGGTCCTGCGATCCGGCAACCAGGCCTCCGACCACGCCGTAGGCCTTCGAAAAGGTACCCATCTCGACATCGAGCTTGTCGTGGCACCTGTAATGGACACCGATCCCCGCTCCCTTCTCACCCAGGACCCCCTCGCCGTGGGCGTCGTCCACATAGGACATCGCCCCGTACTCGACGCAGAGCTTCACGACCTGGTCCAGAGGCGACGTGTCCCCATCCATGGAGAACACTCCGTCCGTCACGACGAGAACCCTTCTCTTGTCCTGGGACTTCCGCAGAAGGTCTTCCAACCCCCCCATATCATTGTGAGGATAGACACCCCTCTCTGCTTTCGAGAGCCTTACCCCATCGATGATGGAGCCGTGGTTGAGCTCGTCTGATATTATCAGATCGTCCTTGTCGGGGGCCAATTGCGAGATCAGGCCGGAATTGGCTGCGAACCCCGTCTGATAGACCAGTGAGGCCTCCCTCTGCTTGAATTTCGCGAGCGTCTTCTCGACCATGAAGTGAATGTCCATCGAGCCGGCGATCGCCCTGACGGAACCAGACCCTGCACCATTGCGGTCAGCCCATTCCTTTGCGGCGGCTATCAGCCTGGGATGATTGGAGAGGCTCAGATAGTTGTTCGAACAGAGCATTATAAGCTCCTTTCCATCCACCGTGCATCTCGGGGTAGAGGGGCCCTGGAGCTCTCTGAGCTGCCAGTTGAACCCCTTCGCGACGAGGTCCTGATATTCTTCTCTGAGAAATCCTGTGGGGTTCCTTTTCATTGGTATACCTCCATGAGCAGTTGACGACTGACGGGGTATATAGTGGATATTTATTAGGTTTGTGCGTGTTCTCTTCTCCAGTCCATTCACTCCCCACTGACAAAGAACCATCTACCTTTAAGTAAATGGTTGCAGTAATGGGACAAGACGGTGAAATGGTCCATGGTCAAGTTCATCAAACCAAGGTCGGCGATCGGGTCTGGACCGGATATATCCAAGATCCTGAAACAATTCCACCAGATAGATGTGGGGACCGTGATGAAGTCCGACATGTGGGATATGTCCTTTGTCACTCCAGGCACCCCGGTGGAGGAGGTCATCAGCATACTTTCCTCCAGGAAACATATCTGGGTGGTCGATGACAAGAGGTCCATGAGGCTCATGGGATGCATTACCGAGAGAGACCTCGTGGAGGTCCTCGCACCCAGGAAGATCGACCCGTATCATTTCACGATCTCCGGTTCCCATTTCAGATCGATGCTGTTCGGTGGTCTCGATACAGCAGAGGACATGATGACAACCGATCTGGTCACCATTCATCCGAAGATGACGATCGGGAAAGCGCTGACCAAGATGAAGAGGCATCATCTCAAGAGGCTGCCGGTGGTCAGCAAGGGGAAGATAGTCGGGGAGCTTACCATGAAATCCGTCCTTCTTCAGTTCAAGAAGGTCCTTCGATGGAGCCAGATCATGGAGGACCAGAAGAAGGTCTAGGATCGGGTATAAGGGGGCAGGTTTTTTCAAGGATCTCATGAGATGGACGCATATAGGTCGTGAGCTGTAACTTTCAATGACCGTTCTGCTCCACCCATCCCCTGTTCCTGAACCACCTGCTCAGGCCTTTGAGGAGGGCAGGTGTCGCCAGGGCCATTATTATGGCATTGAAGACCACCGCGGAATAGAGGTCCCGGTCTATTATCCCGGATCCAAGGGCGACGCTTGCAAGTACTAGGTCCACCGCAGCCCGGCCGTTCATTCCGACACCTACCAGGAGGGATTCCGCCCAGTTCAGGCCAGATAATCTTGCACCGAGCCCGGCTCCGACCACTTTACCCGTCATTCCAAGGACCACGAGAATAGGGACAAGCCAGGAAATGGCGACACCCGAGAAGGTCACTGAAAAGCCGATCCATGAAAAGAATACGGGGGCGAAGAAACCAAAGGACCATTTTCCGATGGCCTGCTTTGTCTGGCGGTTCAACGAGTCCCTTATGGCCATCCCGCCGAGGAACGCGCCGATCATAAGATGAAGGCCCATGAAATGTGCCATGACACCGAACAGACCGGCCATGAGGATGGTGACACCTATCCCCTCCGTTGTACCCATGTCCTTCATCTCTTTGTATATGATCCGAAGGAGCCTTGGCAGTATGAAAAGCGCGATCAGTACGAAGGCCACCGCCAGGAAGACCGTCATCCCGATGGAGATGACACCCGGGAACCGCCCCGTTGAGGAGATGGATAAGAGGATCGACAGTATCACCAACCCGATTATGTCATCGACGATCGCTGCGTTGATGATGGTCATGCCGTACCTGGTCTGGATCCCGTCGATCTGGATGAGCGTGGCGACGGAAAGGGCGACAGCCGTTATCGATAAGGCACCTCCGACATACAGTGCGATGAGAACATCTCCGAGATAGAGATAGGCCCCCAGAAAACCCAGGCCGAACGGGAATATGACCCCGAGGGACGCTGTGAGGATCCCTGTCCTGAAGGATGCAAGGAAATCCCGGATCCGCGTCTCCAGACCGGAGGCGAACATGAGCATTACGATGGAGAACTCAATCAGGAACGAGGTGGTCTCCTCCACCTTTTCGGGTAGCAAGTTGGCCGCGACCGGATCGAAGATCTCTATCCCCAGAGCGAGGTCAACTCCCTTCAGGGCAACGATCAGGATCGGACCGAAGACCAGCCCCCCGGATATGTTCCCTACAATGGTAGGCAGCCTAAACTTCTCTGCTACCTTCCCGAAGAACAGTGCTGCGATGAGCAGCAGGAGAAGATAGATGAAGCTGAACATAGAGGGGGGCCACACAAGAACATCCGTATATAATTATCGCTCAATTATCATAGTTCAGTGAGGGTGAGGTTATGATGTTTGGCTGGTATCAAAAATGTATAAAGTGAATTTTAATATAAAAATATTTGTTTAATATGGATATGTATTAATAGCGACAAATGATAGGATTTGACATGCATGCCCTTTGGGTAAGAACAAGGGGCTGGAATTGAAACGAGGTGATATTGAATTGAATGAAACATGCAATGAAGATGCGGACCATGTTGTTTTAAAGGTCCATAAAAGTGCGATCAGCTCGATAGGTTCAGGGGTAGCCAGGATAAACCAGAGTTACCTGGATTGTTTCGAGGACCACAAGATCGAGATGGTGGAGCTCAGAGCCGGTAAAAAACACAAGGTCGTGAAGCTGGTCTCTGACAGGTTTGCGAAGAAAGGGCATGTTGTCCTCAGGGAGGGCGATATGGAGGACCTCGAGGTCAAGGAAGGCGACGAGATCGAACTGCACCCCTACAAGAAGCTCTCCCAGGACATGAAGGAGAACTGGCAGAAGTTCAAGGACAGGTTCCACCGGAAGCCCGAAGAGGATGAAGAGGAGGGGAAATGATGGCAATAACCAGCAGAATACAGGAATACAGGATAAGAAACCCCGTATCCATGAGCAAGAAGATAGATCAGTACCTGAGCGAGCATCTGCCGGACCTGATGGATGAATACAGGATAGCCGACCGTAATGACGTAGCTGACCTGGACATCGAGTTCGATGGTTACGAGAAGAGGATGTCAGAGCTCGAGGGTTGGAAGAAGTACTTCGACATCAAGCTCGATGACGGGGCCCGCAGGATAGAGAGACTGAAGCTGAAGTTCGGTATGAACGGAGGTGGAAAGAAATGAGCTGGGACTGGACAACATTCGGGATCATCGCGGGTATAGTCGTCCTGGTGATCGCATGGTTCGTGGCACTGGCATGGTTGATCCACCTGAGAAGAAAGAAGAGGATGGAGCCTTCGCATATCGAACTCTACTTCGATGAGAACTTCCGGGGGATCATCGGAGAGTGGGACTTCGTGACCCGTGAACGGGCCAAGGAGTTCAAGAAGGACATCGGAAAGAGACTTGTCTCGGTCGGCACCGAGATATCTGCTCTTGAGAAGAACAGGAGCACGCTTCAGACCAGGATGAGCGGGCTCGAAAAGGCCATTGCGAAGATGGAGGAGATCTGAAGGAGGTGTGATGATGGAAGAACAGATCGAAGAAGGAACAGGCAGGGGAGGTTTCCTCCACTGGATAAGGTCCGCCTTCGGAGGACATCAGGAGGAACCCGAAGAACCGGAGCAGCCGACGTACAAGAGGAGACTTTTTGATGGAAGGATAGAGAAATACCTGGACCAGAACATGTCATCCTACATCAGCGAGTACGGGATCCTCACAGGTCTCGACCTTGAAGCCTACGAGATGAGGTATGGTAACCTCACCGGCAGGATCAGCACCATGAAGGATTTCATCCTCTCCGCGGACGCCAGGATCTCCGGTATGGAACTGGAGATCGACCTCGTGAAGAAAGCAGCCAAAGGAGGCAAGTGAATGTTGATGAAGGAATTGGAAGGATACAAGGTCGTCAATACCGTTGGCGAACCCGTTGGAAAGATCAAGGAGGCCTACCTGGACCTGGGCAAATGGGAGGTCGTGGCATTCTCGATATCCCCCGGGGCGATCAAGAAGAACGTCATCATCAACCTTGAGGACGTTGATACCATGGACATCGAGGACAGGACAGTTATCGTCAAGGACAGGTTCACGGCGGATGAAGAACCCAAATTGCCCGTCAAGGATATGTATCCGATGAAGAAACTGATGGACCTCAATGTCATCGACGCAGATGATGAGAAGGTAGGCAGGATATACGATCTCGAGGTACCTTACGAGAAACTGAAGAAGTTCAAGGTATGGAAGGTGCTCATCAGGACCGGGATCAAGGAAAGGAGGATCAGATTATCCCCCAATGAGATCGCGGAAGTGATGAACGAGATCAGGTTGAAAAAGGCCGAAAAGGAATACGTGGAGCATGCCGAATAGGCATGCCCACTTTGGTTTGAAGATCGGCGTGTGAACCGGTCAAGAAGGGACCATGGAAGGGGTCAATGTAACCTCAGATCCAAGGATCTTTGACCGGTTCACCGCGTTTCTTTTTGTTTTTTCCTTTTGCAAAAATTCAAGGTGATCTGGACCAAGGTCTTTGTATTCGACTTTGTTCTTGATCACTTGATAGGCCATGCACAGTATTTCGTGAGCTTTGGCGGTTATCGCTCTTTATTAACCTCGCCTATGAGCAAGCCTTCGATATTTCTCCGAAAGATGGTTGTCTTTTGTCTTGAACTAAGGTTAAAGGATCCACAGATCGTTGTCGAAGATATGACTGCGATCCGGGCACGGATCTTCTAGAAGTTGGACCTTGGCGAATGTCTGGAACATAATAAATTTTAGTTTTCCCTACGTTTTCATCACTAGCCAGTCATATTCTTCACACCACATCTCTTAAAGTCAGGTCAGAGATACTAATTCAGTGAGGATCACATCTTGGGGAATATTGGAAATAAATAGAAGAGTTGCCTCAGATCTATTGAAGACGACCCATTGAGTTGATCATTCCTCGGTCGATATCGGAGGAGAGGCTTTGGTCGTTTCAGCTGGTATAGGTTCCGATGATCCTGTGATGACCTTTCCCCTCTTGACCAAGAAAATGATCAATATCAGGATCGAAACAGCAAGGAGGATCGGGAGGATCCACCAATGATCCCTGATGAATTTGCCAAGACCATCAGCCTCATGGATATTCACGATCATCGTATCCGTTGCAGAATTACCCGCTTCGTCCCTCACAGTGAGATCGATCGTGTATTTACCCTGTTTGGAGAAGATACAGGATGCATTCTCTCCATAGAGTGTCTTTGATCCTCCTCCGTCATCGAAGGTCCAGGTCCAGTTCACG
>JAFGLL010000062.1 GCA_016928095.1 Thermoplasmatota archaeon | reverse complement strand
CGAGGTCCGGGGGCTTTCCCGTGAAGAGAAGGATGGTCTTTCCGAGGTAGTGAGAAGACACACCTTCTATTCGAACGAGTATTATCTCGGCCTGATCGACTGGAACGATCCAGGGGACCCTATCAGAAAGATCATCATACCTACCCGGGGAGAGATCGAGAATGGAGGATGTCTTGATCCCTCGAACGAGAAGAGCTTCACGATGGCCAGAGGATTGGAGCATAAATACGGTCCGACCGCGCTGATGCTCGTGAGCAGGGCATGCGGAGGCGTGTGCAGGTTCTGTTTCAGAAAGAGGCTCTTCATGCCCGACAACAAGGATGCCGTCCCCGATCTGACAAGGGCCTTCGAATACATCCGCGAGCACCAGGAGATCAACAATATTCTCATTTCAGGGGGCGACCCTCTGGTGCTTCCGACGAAATACCTTGAGAACATCCTCGAGGAGCTTGATGGCATCCCTCATGTACGTTTCATCAGGATAGGAACGAAGATGGTCGTCTACAACCCGTTCAGGATACTCGAGGACCCCTCGCTCATAGACGTGATAAGACGTTTCTCCAAGCAGAGAAGGAAGCTCTACATCATCACTGATATCAACCACCCCCGGGAGCTCACCAGATATGCGATAAGGGCCATTAACACACTGCAGGAAGCAGGTGCGGTCTTCTCCAACCAGACACCGCTGCTCCGCGGTGTAAACGATAACAAGGAGACCCTGAAGGAGCTGTTCAACAAGCTTGCCGCCATCGGAGTGCCACCATACTACGTATTCCAGTGCAGACCCACCTCCGGCAACGGTCCGTTCATCGTCCCGATAGAGGAAGGATACCGGATCTTCGAATCAGCAAAAGCGGAGGTATCCGGGCTTGCCAAGAGGTCCCGGTTCATAATATCCCATGCTACGGGAAAGATCGAGGTAGCCGGCCTGACAAATGAGCATATCATTTTCAAATACCACAATGCTGCCCACGAGGAGAACAACTCCAGGGTAATGATCTTCAACCGGAACCCGGAAGCATCATGGCTGGATGATTATACGGGGCTTGTGGGATCCTACGGACCCGACCCGCATGTATCCGCCATCATTGGTGGTGAACAGGAAAGAGAGCTTCTGGGGACCGAGAACTGAAGAGCGATGGATCAGAGTTTCGGGACGAAACTTTTAACGGACCGTATCCATGGATCATACAAGGTCAGCAGCATTCCGACCCCCATCCACTTCAAGAATGCAATGGCGGTCGAAAGGGTCACCGGGTCCCTTCCAAAGGAAGCGGTCAAAGGTCTTATGGAAAGACATCTGGAATAGGTCTGCCCCGAGATGCTCCTCACAACCGTAATATACGGGGCCATGTTTCGGTCATCGGTGAGCATCAACAGGGACAAATTGAAGACCGGCGAGCTCAGCAAGAGGGAACTGAACGATGTAGATATCAGGAAGAACCTCATAAAGCTCGGTCTGGCCTTCCTGCTGGTATTCCTGATCGTCATCCTGCTGAGGATGTTATTCGGACACCATATCCAAGCCTTCGCGGAGGTCATGGTCGACCGGTTCGGCCTTCCCGGAGTCTTCATAAGCACTTTATTTCTGGATTCTTTCATCCTGGGGATATCCCCCGATTTCGTCCTTTTCGTTGCAATCGCTGGAGAGATCGATCCGTTGCAGCTGCTCCTGACCATATCCATTGCTTCCATCCTTGGAGGGAATGTGGGTTATCTCATAGGGCGGTTCCTCGGTAACAGGAAGTTCGTCCAGAAGAGGATCGAACCCTACGAGAAGAGGGGGCACTATCTGATGGAAAAGTACGGTCTATGGGCGGTCATAGTAGGCGCTATGACCCCTATCCCCTTTTCGACGATCTGCTGGATCGCCGGCATGCTCGAGATGAAGTACACACACTTCCTTGCAGGGGCTATCTGGAGGATACCCCGGTATCTGTTGTGGTACATAGTTTTCAGGGTGGGTTTTTCTGGATTTCAGGGAATGATCTCGCATCCGTTGTTTATCTTCGGGTGATCGAACGCATCGGGAGGAAGGATATCGTCTGCCATCAGTTCCCTGGCACGAGGGACAAGTCCCTGAAGGCCCTCGATCATATGTCTTGTGGATGCGCACACCCTGTCGAACCACTCCCTGCCCCATCCTTCCACCTGATTTGCGAAGAGGCAGCGCCCACCGCATACCCGGAATATATCGCATTCCGTGCATGGAGGCCCTACAGGTCGAGAGTTCCTTATCTGTTCCGGGGTCGATCCCCGAATGTGTCCCACATTGGAATAGAGCAGCTCGGGAGCTATCGGGCATGCTTCAATGGAGCCCGAGGTCAGTATCGAGAAGGAATCGATCCCGCTGCCGCATCTTATATGCGCAGGTTCACCCGTTAATAGTGTTTTCAGGACCGGGGTGAACGGGACGATCCCCAGGACCCTCCCCTCTCCCATAGCCTTTCCAAAGTCCGATACCAACTTGCTGATGCCATCATCGTATCTATCGAGCCAGGCTTTTACCTCCCCTCTTATATCGAGATCGGTCCAGAACACATCGAGCTGCCAGTGCACGTGGTCGAAGTATTCCAGGAGGTAGCTGACGTCCCGGTGGATGTCCCCGTGGTCCGAGAAAGCCATCCTCGCAATGAGGTCCCCCTTGTAACCCTTTGATCGGATGAGGGACAGGTTCTCCATCACCCTGTCGTGGACACCCTCACCACGGGACGCATCCGTGACATGGCGGGGGCCGTCGATGGAGATCAGTATCGAATGCAGTCTGTGGAGATAGGGGTCCTTGAGCTCATGGAGGAAAATGCCGTTGGTCTGAAGGGTGAACGCTTTCGCAGGGACCCTGTCCATTATCTCCTCCAGACGGTCCAACGCCAGCAGGGGTTCGCCCCCGTAGAAACCGATCACTGCCTCGGGATCCTTTTCAATGAACGAGACCAGTTCCCCGATGTCGTATTCGATATCTAGGGGGAGGCCGGGCAGATCTCGCGTCCCGCCACAGTATATGCAGTTCAGATTGCATCTCTCGGTGGTTATGACATGGTATTGCATGGTCATCGAGAGCGATGCTGAGATCGGATATATCCATTTCGTATGGCGGGCCCCGGCCAAGGAGGTATTGAATGCTGTCAAGTTCCCAACATGAAGGAGATCTCGAGCTCTCTCCTTGCCGGACGATGTCTCCATTTGACGATCCTGATAGAGGGCACGGTGCCTGTCCTTTTATGGTGGGGCCCCCTGCAGCAGTTGATGTTCCATCCCCCGATCATTGTCAGCGTCAGCTCTTTAACCTCTTCCGGGATCGGGAACCTGTCGTAAATGATGTCACCGTAGGTGAGCTCAGCTTTTTCCCTGTCCATCCTGAACATCTCTATGGGAACGTTCTGTTCGATCTTCCTGTTGGCGCTCTCTTCCACCATCTGCATCTCTTCGTCGGAGGGGTTCTGGCCCATTTCCACCGTGAGCCTTCCCTTTGGTCCATCGGCGAAGACGGAGGTCGTAAGAGTGGCACCCAGAACGTCCTGGACTGCCCCTTTGAGAACATGGAGCGCGCTGTCCACATCTTTGTTCATCTTCATGTCCATGAAAATGCGGACCTCTTTAATTTATCTGATGGATGGCAGGAGGTGCGATCGGAATAGGTATGTCGACCATGTTCGACAAAATAGCGCAACAGTGTCAAATATATTCGACAAACATATAAATACCGTCTTGCAGGCAGCGGCCTCCTATTATCGGGGAACCACTGAAGTTCCAACTCCCGCTCAGTAGCTCTTTGAAAGCATCACCACGGTCTCTGTCGGTCTTCCGCAGAACATGCAGTTCCCGGGGCTCTTCTCCTCCTCACCCGAGCCCGCATCGTTCATTGGAAAACCGAGGAAGGTCCTGTCCAGGCCCTTTTCCATCTCTCCGGCGCAGTCCATCTCGCCGCACCAGTGGGTCCTTATGATGCCGTCCCAACCGGAGCCCAGGAGCTTGATCCCGTCATCCAGTGAATCCACATCGCGGACACCTTTTTCGACTATCTCCTGAGCACGCCTGAGAAGCTCATCCTGGACCTGATTCAAGGCCCTATCGGCCTCCACCTTGAGGTCTGACCTCTTGATGAAGGATTTGGTAGAGAGGTCCCTTCGGGCGAACACAAGGGTTCCCTTCTCGATGTCCCTGGGTCCGATCTCGATCCTTATGGGGACACCCTTGATCTCCCAGTCATAGTGCTTGGAACCCGGCCTCTGGTCCCTGTCATCGAGCTTCACCCGGTATCCCATCTCCCTCATCTCATTGAGGAGCTTTTTTGCCTCTTCGAGCACCATCTCCGTCCTGTCCTTTGCCAGTATGGGAATGATCACGAACTGGAAGGGAGCTATATTCGGGGGCAGTATGACCCCCTTGTCGTCACCATGGATGCCGACGATGGCACCAACCAGCCTCTCGGACATCCCGTAGGTCGTCTGGTGGCAGTAATGGAACTGGGCGTCCTGCCCCTCGTACTTGATATCGTAAGGTCTCGAAAAGTTCTCCCTGTACTGGTGGATGGACCCGAGCTGGAGCGTCTTCATCGAAGGCATCAACGTATCCACGCCTATGGTGTAAACGGCTCCCGCGAACTTGTCCCATTCAGGCCTCTTGATCAGAAGGTACGGGAGGCACAGGTCCTTTCCGACCCTGCCCATGATAGCGCAGTCCTCACGGATCTGCCTCTCTGCGTCCTCGAAGGAATCGTGGCATGTATGTGCCTCGAAGAAATGGATCTCCCGGACCCTTATGAAGGACCGGGTCATCTTGGTCTCGTAGCGGAAGGTGTTGACTATCTGATATGTCTTGAGAGGGAGGTCGTTATGTGAACGGACCCACAACGAGAATATGGGATACATCGCTGTCTCGGAGGTGGGTCTGAGGAGAAGGGGGACATCCAGCTCGTTGAGCCCCCCGTGCGTGACCCAGTAGACCTCGGCATCGAACCCCTTGATATGGTCCTTCTCCTTCTGGAACTCCGTTTTGGGTATCAGGAGAGGGAAGTTGACCTCTTCGTGTCCTGTCGCATCGCACTCCCTCCTGATGATGGAGTCGATGAACTGCATGATCTTCCATCCGTAGGGGGTCCAGACGTTCATGCCCTTGACCGGATACCTCTTCTCCGATAGCCCTGCCACTTCCACAACGTTGTTGTACCAATCGGAGAATTCACTCTTGTCGAGCACGATCTTTCTCTCGTCATCGGACATCTCATGCACCTGCTGAAGGGTGTATTGCTGTGAAATAGATAACAATTGTGTATTTCCGGCCACCGGGTGGAATAGAAAAGGGCTTTGGGGCTGAAGTTGCCAACCTTAAATAGGGTCAAAGGTTATCGGACCCGATCGCAAATGTTCCAGAACCTGCTCTATATGGGAATTGCAATGGTCGTAAGGGGGCCAGTATTCAATATCGGGAAGCTGAGGAAGCACTATCCCTTTAAAAGCAATTGGTGGGAGCACCGGGGATTGAGATATCACTACCTTGATGAGGGGGAGGGGGAACCCATACTGATGCTCCACGGGAACCCCACATGGTCCTTCTATTATAGGGAGCTAATCAAGGCATTCAGGAGAACACACCGGGTGATCGTGCCCGATCAAATGGGGTGCGGCCTCTCTGACCGCCCCACGGACAAGGAGTACGATTACCGCTACGGAAGGCGAATAGAGGACGTTGAGGCCTTCATGGAACATTTAGGCCTTGAAAGCGGCGTGACCCTGGTCGCTCATGACTGGGGGGGCATTATAGGGTCCGGGGTCGCTGCAAGGAACCCTGACCTTTTCTCCAGGCTCGTTCTTTTTAACACCGCCGGGTTCCGGATGCCCGAGGGAAAAAAACTCCCCTGGCAGCTGAACTATGTCAAACATTTCCCCATCCTCCCCGCGGTACAAATAAGGGGGTTCAACGCGTTCGTGAGACTGGCAACGGTCCTGGGCCTTGAATCAAGGATGCCTGCCGACGTGAAGAGAGGCTATAGAGCACCGTATAACTCCTGGCACAACCGGATCGCCATACTGAGGTTCATTCAGGACATAGCGATCGAGCCTGATGAGCCGAGCTACGAGGCGGCAAAGGTCACCGACGAGAACCTCCACAGGCTCGGGGGAAAGCCCATCCTGATCCTGTGGGGGGCAAAGGACTTCATATTCGACCTTGACATACTGGATGAATGGAAGAGGAGGTTCCCTGATGCGGAGGTGGAACTGTACGAGGATGCGGGGCATTTCGTCATAGAGGACGCGACCGACAGGATAATAGAGAGGATGCGCGGATTCCTTTCATCACATCCTCTTCCACAGCGGGATGGGGGCCATTCCAATGGATGAAGACCCGGGACCCACCACCAAGAACCTTTCGGAAAGGCTCAGCCAGAACGCCCGCAGGTATCCGGACAGGAAAGCCTTGATATGCCACAGAGAATGGGAAGGGGACTGGAAAGCGGTCTACAGCACCCTGACCTTCCGGCAGCTCGAGGATGAGACGAACAGGTACGCCCGCGGATTGTCGGAAGCGGGCATCAGGAAGGACATGAAGACCATCTTCCTCGTGAGACCTTCCCCCGAATTCTTCGCTTTGACGGTCGCCCTGGTGAAGATAGGAGCTGTTATAGTGCTCATAGACCCGGGGATGGGGACACGAAAACTGGTCTCTAGTCTCGCATCCATAGAGGCCGAGGCCTTTGTTGGCATACCCCTTGCACATGTTCTCAGGATATCGTCACCGGGATCCTTCAGGTCATTGAAGATCAAGGTCACGGTGGGGAAGAAGTGGTTCTGGGGCGGAAAGGACCTGCGGGATGTGAGGTCCGAGGACCCGACACCATACCCGCAGGTGGATAGGAAGCCGGATGATATGGTAGGTATATTCTTCACCAGCGGATCTACCGGACCGCCGAAGGGAGTAGTATACGAACATGGTATGTTCGACGCCCAGATGAGGTTCATGGATTCCCACTTCGGATACCGCCCGGGCGATGTCGACCTTGCAACATTCCCTCTGTTCTCGCTGTTCGATATCATTCTCGGGATCACGGCTGTCATCCCTGATATGGACGCGACCAAGCCTGGTGAGGCCGACCCGGTTAAGATGGTCAAGGCTGTCAAGGACAACGGATGTACCAGCATATACGCCTCCCCGGCGCTCCTCAACAACCTTGCCGATCATTGTACAAAAAACAGGATCGAATTGCGAACGGTCAGAAAGGTAGTAACGGCAGGTGCCCCGATAAGACCGGATCTCCTTAAAAGGCTCCACAAAGTGCTCCCGGACAATGCACTGGTCCATACTCCCTACGGGGCAACGGAGGTACTTCCCGTCTCGGACATTACCAGCAGAACGATACTGGAGCACTCTTTGAAGAAGACCGCGGGAGGGGCTGGAACCTGTATAGGAAAACCGCTTCCCGGCAACGATGTCAGGATCATTGAGATAACGGACAGGCCCATCCTGAAATGGAGCGACGGCCTTGCACTTGACACCAACGAGATAGGGGAGATCTGCGTCAAGGGGCCCACCGTAACGAAGGAATATTACCGGAAACCGGAAGCAACAACGGCGGCGAAGATACCGGACCCGGATGGCGGGCTCTGGCACAGGATGGGGGATACCGGCTACATAGATGACGGGGGCGATATCTGGTTCTGCGGGAGGAAAGCCCACATGGTCGTGACCGATAAGGGGCCCATGTATCCGATAAGATGCGAGGCCATCTTCAACCAGCACCCGAAAGTATCCAGGAGCTCCCTGGTGGGGGTAGGTCCGGAAGGGAAGCAGAGACCGGTGATCATCATCGAGCTCAAGAGGGAGCACAGGAGGACCGACAGGAAAGCTCTGAAGAAGGAGCTTCTGGAGAGAGCTTCCATGAACCCGCTGACCGAGGATATCAGAGACCTTCTTTACCAGGACCGCTTCCCTGTGGACATCAGGCACAACGCCAAGATATTCCGCGAGAAGCAGTCGGTCTGGGCCGGGAGGAGGCTTCGATGAGTTCGAGATCCGGTAAAGGAAGGAAAGCGTTGGTCACCGGGGGCGGGGGATTCCTCGGGGGTGCCATTATCAGGAAGCTGCTGGAAGAGGGTTACGAGGTTTCCAGCTATTCGCGGGGGGAGTACCCCGATATTGTGAGAGCAGGAGCGAGGTCTGTCAGAGGGGACATCACCGACAGAAAAAGGACCCTGGAAGCTTTCAGGGGCTTCGACGTGGTTTTCCACGTCGCTGCAAAGGTCGGATACTGGGGGGAAAGAGAGGATTTCTGGAAGATCAACGTGGATGGGACCAGAAACGTCATCGAGGCGTGCAGGAGGAATAGTATAGAGAACCTTGTATTCACAAGCTCTCCCTCCGTTATTTTCGATGGCAAGGACATGGAGGGAGTGGACGAGAGCGTTCCATACCCGAAGAAGTATGATTCGTTCTACAGCGAGACGAAAGCGGAAGCGGAAAGGCAAGTTCTGGCCGGGAGCACCGAGAAGCTGAGAACGGTCTCGCTGAGACCTCATCTCGTATGGGGTCCCGAGGACAGGCACCTTGTCCCGGCGATACTGGAGAGGGCAAGACGGGGAAAGATGGTGAGGGTGGGTGGAGGGAAGAACACCGCCGATATGGTATACGTAGATAATGCAGCTGACGCCCATGTACTTGCGGACAGGGCACTTGTGGACAATCCTGACTCCCGGGGAAAGCCTTTCTTTATCACAAATGACGACCCCCGGAACGTATGGGGTTTCATCGACGAGCTTCTCACTCTCGCAGGATTGGAACCCGTGAAGAGGTCTGTCCCGACCCCTCTTGCATTCATGGGGGCCGCGTTGATGGAACAGTACTACGGGCTCTTCAGGAAAGGGAGGGAGCCCCCCCTGAGCAGGTTCCTTGTAAGGGAGCTCTCCACCTCGCACTGGTACGACATCTCCGCTGCGAAAAAGGAGCTTGGATACGAACCGAAGGTCAGCATGGAAGAGGGATTGAAGAGGTTGAAGAAGTGGATCGACAGCGGGATGAGGTAGAAATGTATCCGAAGGCATTGAGCCATTATTCACGGAAAGATGAATAAGGAGCGATTCTGCAGCTACTATTAATGTTCAGGTCGAAAAAGATGAATAAGAATATTGGAAAAAAAGACAACTCATATGTCAGAAGTGATATATCATCATCGTTATTGTTTGAATGTCATGGTAAAGTATGGAAAGCCTGATGAACGGGATGGACATAACTTAACGGATAAGGAAAAGGAGAAGAGCAATGAGAACGATGCCGATTTTTTAACGGAAACGGCAAGATCCAAGTCTGCAAAGAAGAGGAAAAAACTATAACATCATAAACCGATCAAAACAATGATGTAATCGATTACAATACAGGGGATGAATCTATGCCAAAGGAAGAGAAGGTCTGTCCGAAATGTGCAGGGAAGATGGAGTTGGGAGAACTTATAGATGAAAGTTATGCTGTCTCAGTCGCACAGAAATGGGCAAAACATGCAGAAGGCATTCTCGGTTTGGGTAGATCAGAAGGAATACCGATCTTATCCTATCGATGCGTTGAATGTGGATTCCTCGAAAATTATGCTCCGTCAAAGGCAGTTGAAACCAATGGCGACGAACTGCCTTTTGGATACAATAGATGATAATTATAATGATTCTCAATATGGGCATAATTGGAAATCAATACTTTTTTAAATAGTTACACCATAAGAGGATAGTTTAGGGATGGAGAAAGTCATGAAGGATATGGCAGGAACCAATAAACCATCTCTTGACAGGACCCTGTCTGTCATCATCGCGGGTTTGGGTCTATCCTCGTTCATCATCTGGTCCCTTCTATTTGTTCTGTTGGTTATAGGTAACATCGTATACTGGAGCAACTTCCCGTACGATCTGGGACCGACATCCGAGGATGTTCTCTGGGGGGGGGTGATCCATCTATTGATAATTTTGTTCCTGATATTAATGGTCCCGATCTCGTTGATATTATTAGTTTCTGGGATCCTCACATTCACGGGGGGATTGGTGTATGTTAGAAAACAACGACCATTTGTCTTGACGATCTCATTTGTAGCCAATCTGATGATCTTGCTTATGATGATGTTCATTTTATTCTGTTCCCTGCTTTTATTCCTTCCGGACAAGGTCCCGCTATCGTTACTCATCCTCGGAACGTTGATCCTTTCCTATCTTGCACGATCGATATTGACCGCAAAGGTGATCTTCGATCACTACAGGACCGGGGATAAGGCGATGAGATCCCATCTCCCTTCTGATGGGGGTATCTCACCCATATAAAGAACGACTTATATCGAACCGGGAGGATCGAGAAAGACCGGAAAGCATTGAAGGGATGGTGGAGAAAGGAACTCCTCTAATTGTCGTAATAGGCAAATTTCATTTACAACAAAGGTCATTGATGGTATGAATGAGGTCTTGAAGAGATTCCAGATCTTGACAACGATCATAGAGGAGAAGAGCGATGAGAACGATGCCGACTTTGGACGGATATGGATAAGGAGAAGAGGTATGAGAATGTTGCCTAAAATGGACGAGAGAGGAAATATATGAATGGGAAGATCAAGTGTTTCCTATGTGCAATCATCGTTTCTATTATTTTCATTACAGGGTGCCT
>JAFGLL010000061.1 GCA_016928095.1 Thermoplasmatota archaeon | reverse complement strand
TGGCGCCGGGGGCCGGATTTGAACCGACAAGGGTTGCCCCAGCGGTTTTCGAGACCGCCGCCGTACCGGATTGAGCCACCCCGGCGAACTATTTACTTCATCTACAGAGCCGATGCGAAAGGAGGTACGGGGACCGTCTTGCGCATTGGCCCGAAGGACTTGTATCCTTATCGAGGCCGGGAGGGCCAATGCGGAAGATGAGTAAAACCGTTTCGGTTTTACGCTATACCGGATCGAGCCACCCCGGCGAACTATTTACTTACACCCTGGAAACAGTGTCCATTAAAAAGTGTTTCGGTCAGGCGTACATCATCTCGTCGTCGTGCTCATCCTTGAGGAGCTTTCTCTTTACCATATCCTTCTTCCTGTCACGGCCTTTGTGCTTGACGGCCTTTCTCTGGGTCTCTTCCCTCCCAAGAAAGGTGAAATCGAACCTTCTCAATCGAATGAATGTCCTATCGGGAAGCCTCTCCAGAAGAACCCAACCTCTACCCTCCATACCTCTGAGTATCCTCTCGACCTCTCGTATGGTAAGCCCGGACCTTTCGGCGACCTCACGGGTATCTATGGGATATCTATCAAGAAGGACCTTCAGTATCTTTGCTTCCGGTGACCTAGCATTGACCTGTACCATTCAGATCACCCCCTTCACGGAACAGACGATCCACCTCTTCGTTTTTTCCATCCGTCTTGAATATCGTAGGTGAGAACCTGCTTCTGGAGAAACTCCGACCCATATCCATCAGACCAGAGGCTATCGCCTCCATCGATGGCGGGGAGGTCCTGAATAAGCTGGCCATCTCGTTCAGATCATAACCCATAATCGGCAGGCCATTCTCCGATATCGCCCTATCAAGCAAGGCAAGGATCTGCTTCCTTGTCTGGAGATATCCCCATCTTACCTCGTTCGACACATTTTCGCGGAGCTTTTCAAGAATGGGGCTATCCTCAAGGGGTCCCGTCCATACTGGCCCTATAAGCTTGGACCCTTTGGATGGGATCATTTTCTGAAAACTCTCTATTATCCGGGGAGGTCTCGGACCATCTATCTGCAACCAATTCACACATTCCAATGACCGATCCGCTCTTCTGGCACCCTTCACGGTCCTGACGTAGCCCCTCACAAAATGGTCCGAAGAATAGAAAAGAACAGGCTCGACACCCCTTTCCATGGATGCGGCAACCACTGCGATGTATCCCATCAGGCTCCTGCAGGATATCTCCTGATACGCATGGGTCATCTCGAGGGTTATGCCATACCTCCTCCTTGACACCCTTGGAACGGAACCGGTGAGAGCGGCCGTATCGGTGGCGGTCACTCCCATATATCCTCCGTTCAGTAAGCCTTCCAAGGCTGAACGTAGAAAAGGTACCGGAGGTCCGAAGGGATCGATATCGATGTAGGAATACCTCTCACGATGGAGGTGGACACCAAGGTCTTTCCTGATGAAATTCACATCGACATCGTTGAGGGATGCGTTCATTACCGCCGCCTCCACCGATGGGCCATCAAGGTCCGTACCAACTATACCGATCCCCCTGGCAGGCAGTTCGGTCTCCATACCCAACCTCACTGCCCGGACACCTGACCCGCACAATCCGTCAAGTACCCTCTTGTTCTTACCCGGTAAAAGACCACAACCGGATAGATGGTCGATGAGCAAGACCGACAGGTCCCTGTTCTGGACCATTGCAGGATTGAAGAACACTCCGCCTCTCGATGCTGGACCCTTTGGACCACCGGATGGTCGAACGAGAAGCTTTGTCCGGCCTTCCATTACATTCAGAAGACCTTTTGGAGCATCGGATGGCCTGCCCATACCGACATGAAGATACCATGTGGTTATAATGATTTCACAGGACCACGCTGCTCAGGAATATTCTCTCCAGCTGTGCTTGCATTTTGTACATCTGTAGAACCTTGTGGTAGCTTCATCAGCTGACCTCGTCTGTCTGAGATGCCAATATGCCCCCTGATTGTTGCATTTTGGACAGAACTGGGATTCGTCGATCGGCATGGTGTCCAGATCGCTGAAGACCGGGACCTCCCGAAGGTCATCCTCCAGCTCGTTCCTGGACATCGACCCGACGGTCGGGTCTATCGGTCTCCGGTAATCGCATCTGTTGCATACCAGTTCCTCACCGTCTGGTCTAAGCAGGGATTTGCAGTTTGGGCAGAACATATCTCACACCACAGGGGTCATTTCCTTTGGGCCATGTCGATATAATTTAATAACCTTTTCATTGGACAGTACATTGATCGAATACCCGATAGAACACAGTAGAGATAATATAATACGAGCGTGATGGCCATTCCCTATCCAAAGAAGGTCCCTGAATGAACGATGTCTCCGGGTATGTCATCTGTCCAGTCTGCAAAAAGGGGAGGCTCCTGCCGGTCACATTGGGGGCGGGGGAGGAAAGGGACGTTGCCTATCGATGTACGGAACCTATGTGTGGTGTCAGGTTCGATAAGCACGGCTTCGAGAGATACAGCGAAGAGAGGCAGAAATGGGTAAGGATGGCGGGTGATGGGACTGATATTTCCTGATCCGGTCCTGGATGCTGCCTCGACACAGGAAACGGAGAGGAATGAAGCCTTGACCGGGGTCATCTGCAGTCACTGTCACAAGGAGATCAGGGGTAAGGTCCATCGATCCAACAACCATTCCTATGATACGTACTGCTGGAACCTGAGGTTCATTCTCAGAATGGGCGACGAGGAGGAGCAGAGGAGGGAGGATCTGAGAAGAACCCTCTCAAAAAATGTCAGCAACGAAAGGCAAGCATGACCGATCCAACATAACAAGAGTTTATATGGGCATTGCATCAATCACCCTTGAGCGTGTCATTCGAGGTATGCCCCATGAAGGTAGTCATCGAGAATGTGATAGCATCCTGCAGACTGTCCGGAGAGATCGACCTTGTGAAGATCGCTAGGCACATTGACGGGGCCAGGTATCAACCTTCCGTTTTCGAGGGGATCATGTTCACCAACAGTGACCCCAAGGCAGATGTGTTCATTCTTGGTGATGGTACCATGAAATTCCACGGCTTGACATCCGAGGAAAAGCTAATGGACCTGATGGGGTCATTGGTATCCATGATGAGGGAGAAGGGTCTGAATGTAAAGGTCTCGGAACCACTGAATGTCAAAGAGGTCGTGGCCTCTTTCTCCCTTGGGTCCAGGATCGATCCGAAACGGGTCTATGAGGAATTCAAGGAGGACGGTGTCCTCTACGATCCTTCGGAGCTTCCTGGTTTCATACTGCCGGTCGGTACAAGCGGTATCGAAGTGTTGATCTTTCCTGAAGGCACGGTCATATCAAAGGGCGCGAAGAACATCCCGGATGCGGTATCCAGCCTGCAGATGGTAGAGACCAGGATCAACAAGGGGAGATGAGCTGGTCCGATGATAGAAGGACTGCCTGTACTTGATTCCCATATCCATCTCGATCCCATGGGATCGAACCGACACGCGGTCAGAAGGTTCCGAGACTGCGGGGGGACCCATCTTATCGTGGTCCATAAACCCTATCACCATATCAATATACATGGTATCGGAGACTACATCAGCTCCTTCGAAACTACTGTAGGCATGTGCGA
Source organism: Thermoplasmatota archaeon (assembly GCA_016928095.1). Lineage (GTDB taxonomy): Archaea > Thermoplasmatota > Penumbrarchaeia > Penumbrarchaeales > Penumbrarchaeaceae > JAFGLL01. The sequence continues at coordinate 82,709 of JAFGLL010000061.1, read as the reverse complement.
GATGGCCGGGAAAGAGGGTGTGAAGAGCTGGTGCGTTGTGGGTCCATATCCCGGAGAGCTACCTATGCTGGCAAGGACCCTTGGGTTCGAGGCGGCGGTCGATCTACAGGACAAAGCTGTCGATGCAGCGATCAACATGGTCCGCGAGAACAAGGCCCTGGGGATTGGGGAGGTAGGCAGGGTGCACTTCAAAGTCGAGGATCGGGTCCAGGAAGCCTGCGACGATCTCCTGCATCATATCTTCAGGGAAGCAAGGGGACTGGACTGTCCCGTGGTCCTTCATACAGAATCATACCATTCCAACCCGGAACTGATGAGACATCTTGCCAGGATGATAGACAAGGCTGGGTTCTCAAGAAAAAGGGTTGTGAAACACTATAGCGGACCAGACCTCATCGAACCGAAGGACAATCTGGGTATCTCGATCTCCCTCCAGTGCAGGAAGGTAACCCTGCGCCAACTCCTTGGATCCGATCAGGTCCATCTGCTGGAAACGGATTTCATCGATGACCTCGACAGGCCAAATGTGGTGATGCCTCCGGAAACTGTACCGAAAAAGGTCCAATGGGCATACGGACAGGGTCTTCTCGATCATGAACGGCATGCACGACTGATGATAGAACAGCCAAGGTCCGTTCTGAATATAGAGACCGACGAATGATAAGGGAACTGGCCAGGCATCACTGTCACATCGTCCGAAGCAAAGAATATATACCAATCCAGCCTTTTGAAACCACTCATCATATATGCCCATGAGTATCACTGGCAAAGAGGGAGTATCATGGCAAAGGCTTTTTCCTCAGACAACAAACCTACAAACAGCACAATAAGGATGATCGGGATCCTTATGATCGTCGCCGTATTGGTCTTCGTCCCCCTTGGGACGGAAGGGAACGAGGACCTTCAGGTGATCGATCGGACCACAGGTTCGACCAACAACGCAAAGCTCGGGTGGAACATAACGGCGATAGGGGACATCAACAATGATGATAAGGAGGACTATGCGATCTCGGCGCCGGGACAGAACATGGTATACGTGTTCCAGGGCCCAATGTCAAGCGATTTCACCATGGCCTCAGCGAACTGGAGGATCACAGGACCCTCATCCAGCAACTTCGGATGGTCGATCGCAGGTCTCGGAGATTATGACCGCGACGGAATGGACGACCTCATCGTGGGTGCGCCTTCGGAATCGAAAGCCTATGTGTTCAAGGGGAGACTTTCAGGTTCCTATACACTTACTCAAGGTAATGCCAACATAATGCTTGAGGGTGGATCCGGCGACCTTTTCGGACACTCGGTCGCAGGAATAGACTACGGCAATACGACCCACGTCTATGCGGCAGTGGGCGCCCCAAGGGACGATCATTTTCTTTTATCTGCCGGAGAGAATGTACAAACCGGATCGGTCTTCCTGTTCAATCTAACACATATGGATACTTACCACAAGACATCGGTCAATAAATCTTTCGCCAATATGACCTTCCAGGGCGATAAGAACAACGGATGGCTGGGGTTCTCCCTGGCAAACCTCGGCGATGTCAACCTGGATGGTATGGACGATCTCGGGATAGGGGACCCATATTTCTATCTGCCCGGTAATACCGACAATGGAGCTGTCCATCTTCAGTTCGGCAAGAACATGATGATCGAGATCCCGATCACACCGTCATCCCAGATGGATACCTATATCCATGGGAGGGCGAACTCGAGGTTCGGATGGTTCATCCGCGGTCTGGAGGACGTCAGCTCGAGCCAGGAGGAGGATTTCATCGTCGGGGCTCCATTCGAGAACGGTGTCGGTCACGCACATCTTTTCTACGGAAGGAGCAATTCGACCTTCCATATGACCCTCAGCCCAACTCTCGGTCCGGATTGTGAGTTCAAGGGTGAAAATATAGGTGACCGGTTCGGCTGGTCGGCTGACAGGACCATGATATCTGGGGTATCTCCATATGTTATAACCATTGGTGCCCCAGGATTTGACAATGTGACAGGCACACCAATGAAGGATTCGGGGGCTCTCTACTCCTTCTGGTCATGGGGTTCTGTCGAGAACACAACCACGGCAAGGTCGGAGATATTCGGTGACGCTGCCGGTAACAATCTCGGATATTCCGTCGCAGAAGTGTACTACAGGGCCACATCGGATGATGACCTCCGGATAATTGCATCCTCTCCATTTTACGGTACCGGGAAAACGGGAAAGATCGAGACCATCATGAGGAACCAGCTTCCTCTGATCAGACAGCTTTCCTACTATCCGTCAACAGGAAACCTGGATACCGAGTTCAGGATCAGCGTCAATTACACGGATCCGGAAGGCGACCCGCCGGCATGGGTCGAAGTGGACATCTATCAGGACAATCTCGGCTCCCCGGCCCTCCGCACGCTGAGGTTGAACTTCTCGAACGGCTTGGGTTACATGGAGGGAATGATCTATGATGTTGTTACGAAGCTCCCAAATTCCGTCCTTGACAAGGCCGGGGCCAATAAACCATTGTATATGGCAGGCAGGGCCAGAGCTGTCAGGGGTTCGATCGATGCGGTCAGATCCCAGGAGGGGATCATTTCTGGACCTGTTGTGGACGGTGTTTTACCTTCCGCACCTCTCTTGATCTCGGTAACGGGAGCACCCGGGAACAACCTTGACGAGGGTACGTTCATGATAAGCTTCGAATGGCCCGAAGAGGACGCCGGCTTCGGGAACACATTGGGCAGGGTAAAAAAACTGTTCATCGCCCTCCGAGAAGGTAAGAACAACCCGATAACGGATTTCACATGGAACGATGTGAACCCTGAGGATGATCGCAATAACCTATCGACAGGAAGAACCGTCATCTTCAGGATCTTCCAGTACGTGGACATCGAACCTCCTTCCACAAGGGTCAACAACTATATAATTGGAGAGAACGACCCTGAAACCAACCCTAACGGCATCTCCCTCAAGAAAATGGAGAACTATTCGATAGCCCTCAGGGCCGAGGACGAGGTCGGAAATCTTGGGCCGCTTTCTGACGTGGTCGAGGTCCAGACCTACTGGAGAAGACCGGACGTTCCCGAGGAGACGGAGGCTTTCCTCTCGGATATTTCGGAAGATGACGGAAAGACCCTGAAATTGGACTGGAACCCGCCACAGATGCTGCATGGCACGGACATCGACTCATACTGGATATACATCTCTCCAGAGCCCAGAGGGAACGTCAGTGATATCCCGGAGGGGCCGGACCTGATCATCAACAGGCAGAACAATTACGATGCGTTCCTGTTCCACACTCTCGATGTGACCTATTATCTGGATGAGAGCGGACAGAAAGTGGACCTTGAGGACGGGCAGGGATATCATGCTGCCGTCCTGTCGGTGAACTGGCTGAACCAGCATTGTGGAAAACTGATATGGAGCGATCCCAAGGAATACGTTATCAACGATAACGAAACACCGATAGCCCTTATCAAGGGCCTACGAGGAGAGAACCATCTGGGTGACGGTCATCATATCCGATTGACATGGGGGGTCTCGACCGATCCGAAGTTCGTCGAATACCAGATATACGGAAGGGAATACTCGTACACCGATATAGACGATGCATCATTTATCACCACCATATCGGATAGGATGACCAATGAACTTATTATCAACAATATAGGAGGATCTCCCATCACCCAGGCTTACGAGTATTCGTTCACCGTCCTTGTGAAGGACTACAACGGCCACAGGATCTTGGAGGTGGATCCTCCCAATAATACTGTCAATGGTATCAAGACAACGAATACCGGTAGAGATGAAGGTGACTATCCGATGCAGACAAGGGGTGTTTCCCTTCAGGACAAAGGGTTGGACGGTGGGGGAGTCCTGCACCTCACCTGGTTCCAGAACCTTCAGATGATAGAGACCACGGGCGGTGGATCGGTGGGTTTCTGGCAGTACAATATATATTTCTCGGATGAACCTATTGTGGATATTTCCCTCATGGAACCATACGCGGTGGTAAGAGAGCTAAGAAGAGATAACATAGAGATAATGGAATTCGAGGGAGAACCGCTGATCGATGGTAAGTATTATTATGCCGCCGTCACGACCGTGGATTGGGACCTTATCGAGAACCCCCAACTGGACAAGAACAATGTTGACAGCGACCGTCCCATCAACCAATCGGACCGCACACCTCCGTCCTTCATCGTCCAAAATTTCATTTCCCCAGTGCAGAACCTCTACAATATTACCCTGACATGGACAGCGGTGACCGAGGATGATGTTCAGGATTTCAACTATTACTGGCTGCAATGGACCGGCAAGCAATCTGGAAAGTTCCAGATATATGACCGGTTCACGACCACCTACACCATTGAAGATCTGGACAGGGGTAGCGAGTACTGGATCAATATAAGTGTGGTCGACCTCAATTACAATATCGGGACCGCAACACCATCAGAGAAGTTCCCAACGTCGGGAACGAACCAACCCCCCGAGATAGAGATCATCAACATCGACATCAACGAAGAGATCTTCAACCTCACGGACGGGGGTTCCATGTCGATCGATCAGGAGGAGGCCTATATCGTATTCTTCACCGGAAGCGCAACCGATGACTGGACGAGCTTCAACAGATTGATATGGAAATGGAATATCACAGCTCCGGGAGGGCAGTATATCGAGAAGAACTCCAGGTCATGGGACCTGGAGATCACCGGGTCCGGTGAATACCGGATAACCCTTATGGTAGGGGACGAAGAGGGATCATGGTCGGAACCATGGGATGTTACCTTCATTGTTGAACCACCATCGGACGAGGGAAGCTTCTGGATATTCATACTGATACCCACACTTATTGTGGTGATCATCGGTGCAGTCCTTGTAGTCCTTTTCGTCCTCATGAGCGGGAAGAAATCCCAGCAGAAGCAGATGCTCGAGCAGTTCGAGGAGAGAAGGAAGGATATCGAGACCATGGAACCCATATATACGGACATTCCTACGTGGACCTGCGATTGCGGATCGACACAGGTCCAGATACACAAGAACGCAACCTGCAGTTCCTGTTATCAGTCCCACGAAGCAGTACCGATCACTGGTATAGATGTATATCTTAGGGACCATGATCTCGTTCTTGCAGAAATGAAGATCGATCTACCTCCCGATTGGCAGGGTCAAGACCTGGCAATAGATAACGCCAAGAAGGACCTTGAGGAGAGAAAGAAGAGGGCATTGGAGAGCCTCATCGAGGAGTTCGCTCCCTGGCTGGTGGGGACCAAGTACGAATCCGAGATACCGGTCAAGGAGGAAAGTGCAGCACAACAGCAACCGGCCGTGTCACCACAGGCTTCGCTCCATCACCATGGAGCCATCATACCAGGTCAGATGCCACCCCCCTCACCTACCCAGCCAATGCCTATGGGGGCACAACCCATTCAACCCATGCCAATGGGACCTCCACACCAGGGCCAGCCAAGACCCATCCAGCCAGGAGCACCACGGCCGTATATGCCCTCTGCACCACAACAGCAGCAGAGACCTCAATATCCGCCGCAGAAATGATCCGATCACAGAGTGATCGCGAAAGATAAGGATGAGGGACGGTTTGGCCCTCACCCTTATCCAATCTTTTAATAATACCTAGGCATGATGGGCACCAGGTTTAATCCACGCCGGAGCATATATAGATGGCCACCATCGAGGAACAGATCAAGGAGATTGAGGACGAGATATTCAACACTCAGAAGAACAAGGCCACGGAGCACCATATCGGAAAGCTCAAGGCCAAGGTGGCCAAGCTAAAAGCCCAGATGGAATTGAACAGGGTGAAAGCCACCGGTGGCGGTAAGGGGTTTTACATCAAGAAGGCCGGGGATGCAACGGTGGCCCTTGTGGGTTTCCCGTCCGTCGGGAAATCCTCGTTGTTGAACGTACTTACAAAAAGCAGATCCGAGGTTGCAGAGTATGCATTCACGACCCTCGATGTCATCCCGGGAATAATGGAATACGAGGGAGCGAAGATCCAGATCCTTGACATGCCCGGCATCATCCGGGGAGCTTCCAGGGGGAAAGGCAGGGGGAAAGAGGTCATTGCTGCGGCAAGGAACTCCGATATCATACTTCTCATGGGAGATGTCTTCAACTTCAGGATCGATGTCCTGGAAAGGGAGCTGTACGATGCCGGTATCCGGCTGAACTGCAAAGCACCTGACGTTCATTTCACCCCATCTGAACGGGGGGGTCTTCTCGTAAGAAGCACTGTTTTGATAAAAAAGATGACGGAGGAGCAGATAATCGATATTGTCAGAACTTACGGTCTCATATCCGGAACCATCGTTCTCCGGGAAGATGTCGAACCGGACCGTCTCGTGGATTTCCTTGCAGGGAACAGGGTCTACATCCCCAGCATAACCGTCATCAACAAATATGACCAGACCTACGAAGGCGTCGAGAGGAACATATCCAGGTACGTCGGCGGGGAACACATGAAGATATCCGTTACCCAAAATATTGGTATCGAATGGATCCGAAGGACGATCTACGAAAAACTGGGTTTCATGAGGATATATTTGAAACCCCATGGCGGCCCTGCTGATATGGAGGATCCCCTTGTGATCCTGAAAGGTTCATCGGTGAGGGCCGTATGTGAACACCTCCATCGGGATTTCGTCGAGCTTTTCCGCTTCGCCCTTGTTTGGGGGCCTTCAGCAAAATACCCGGGACAGGTCGTTGGCATCAACCATACCCTGATGGATGAAGACATAGTGACCGTCGTTATCCGGAAGATCTCATGATGATTCCCCTTCATCCCGTGGAGGATCCGGATATAACCTAACAATGAACTTGGGGTCCCTGGGACAAATAGAAAGCCTGGGGATCTTCGAAGGACCTATCTATTCGTAAATTATGTAGGCTTTTTCGATGATCACGGATGATGTAGGTCTATCATTGGCATCCGTGGATGTGTTGGCTATGGCATCCACGACCTCCATACCGGAGATAACCTTCCCGAAGACAGTGTGCTCCCCGTCAAGGTGATGGGCCCCGCTACTTGCTTGGACTATGTAGAACTGGGAGCCGGACATTCTCACATCTTCACCTTTCTTGGCCATGGCCAGAGCACCCCTGTCGTGAAGAAGTCCGTTATCCGCCTCGCTCTCGATGGTGTAACCCGGTCCCCCGGTACCATCTCCTGACGGATCGCCACCCTGTATCATGAAATCAGGGATGACCCTGTGGAAGGTCAACCCGTCGTAGAACCCCTGATCGCATAGCTTTACAAAATTGGCAACGGTAATGGGAGCCTTCTGCTGATCGAGCTCGATCTTGATCGACCCGAATCTTTCGATATCCAATATGGCATAAGGTTGACCGTAGGTCACGGTCTCCTCATCCAGAAAGAGCCCGTTGTCCGAGGGGTATTCCTCCCTGACGAGAATGAACTGGTTCAAGGCAAAGAAACCGCCGATCACCAGGACCACGATACCGATGAGCACGTAGACCGGGACCATGTCGTTCGCCCCCATCTTTCCAAAAAAGATCCTTCTCATCCGTATCACACCCTGTTTATGCTGTTTATGGTAATCGTGAAGACGAGCAGCTTTCCGGAAACCTCTTTGTTGAAATCGATCGTGATGGTACCTCCGACGGATGTGATGAATGCCTCCAACGGTGGTTCGCCGGATATTTCCAGAGCGCTTTCCCCCCAGTAAGGATCGAACCTCTGAGCTTCATCGAAGATGACCTTGGTGTCCTTCTGGATCTCCTCGATCTTGTGTTGGAGGGTTATTACATTGCGCTCGGTCGATATATCGACCACGGTAACGTTCCATGGAAAACCCTTGTACGACTGACCGTAAACGGGTTGATGCCACAACTGGACCTCTTCGAGATCGTACGAGACCACGTGGACATCCCAGCCCCAGAAAGGATGTATGAAATCGTTCAGCCTTTCCAGGTCGACCAATGGGTAAAGCATGTCGAACCTCTCTCTCGCCAATGTCTCTCTCATGGGTATGATCTGGGTCGAGTTCACGGTCAATCTAAGTTCGTCGTACGATTTTCCGTATCCTTTCTCCTGGGGAATGGCAACGGTGTATGTCTGACCCTCTTTCTTTCCGAGGACAGATTCATCGAAGCCCATTATCATCTGACCGGAACCTACCGTGAAAGTGAGGTCATCGTAAACAGGTTTGGGTACGAAGCTTAGGGATTTTGGTACCAGCGGGTCCCTGGCTATCTCGGGTATGGAGGTGTCGAAAACAGCGCCTGGCTCACCTGCCGCCCCGACGAACCTGCCCACGTAATCGACCGAGACCTCGTCACCCTCCTGGATGAGGAGTATCTCATCTTCCCCACCCTTATCCTTCTCCCAGGGCCAGCCCTCCTCGTCGACGTACGTGAGACCTGCCAGCCCCGCGAAGAGGAGTATCACGAGACCAATGGATATCAAACAGAGCTTTTCGTCATCCATCTTAGATACCCCATAGACCCATCATTTTTCCTCCGGATAAACCCACTTCTCGTCGTTCCGGGTGAAATCCATTATCTCTCCTGGCTCGAAGAATATGGATATCTCCCTCTCGGCAGATGCGGGCGAATCCGACCCGTGAACCACGTTCCTGCTTAAATTTATTCCGAGGTCGCCCCTCAATGTACCAGGGGCGGAAGCTTTCGGATCGGTGCTGCCCATCATCTTCCTTACACCCTCCACCGCATCCTCCCCTTCCAGGACCATCGCGACAACGGGACCGGAAGTGATGAACCCAACCAGATCGGAAAAAAAGTGTTTTCCGACATGTTCCGCGTAATGCTCCCGGGCCTCATCCCCCGTGATCCGGATCATCTTCATGGCCGATATCCTGTAACCCTTCGCCTCGATCCTTCTGACCACATCACCCACCAGACCGCGGTGGACCCCATCGGGTTTGATCATGAAGTAGGTCCTCTCCCACATCAAGGGTTCACTCCTTCACATGATATTTCGACCATCGGGTCTTCCTCGGGACCCTCTTCAACTGGACCAGGTTCTTGAAACATTTGGTCGAACAGAGGAAGAATATCTTTCCATCCTTCTTCACATGCATCCTACCGGTGCCTGGCTCTATCTTCTCGCCACAGAAACTGCAGGTCCTTGCTTCGACCATGACCTTCACCTCACGCTGAGCTTGCGGGCTTCCCTTGCGGACTCCCTCAGAAGAAGGATATCCCCGACCCTCACGGGACCCATTGCATTCCTTGCGATGATACGACCCTTGTCCTTTCCGTCAAGGATCCTCACCTTGACCTGCGTGGCTTCCCCGGCCATCCCGGTCCGGCCGATCAGCTCGACCACTTCCGCAGGTACTCCTTCGACTGGCAATGATATTCCCTCCTCACTCCTTCTTGTTCAGTTCCTGAAGCCTCTTCGAGATGGTCTCGACCAGGACCTTTCCCTTACCGGGTTGCACTATTGCGACAGCTGTGGTCGGGACCTTCAGAGATGCCGTATTGCCCAGCTCCTGTTTGCTGGGGACATATGCGAAAGGTATCCCTTTCTCGTCGCATAGATAAGGTACATGCATTAATATCTCCTGAGGGGATGTGTCCTCAGCGATCACAACCAACCGTGCCTTGCCCCTTTCTATGGTCTTGGTCACCTCATTGGCCCCTTTCTTCAGCTTGCCGGTATCCCGGGCAAGCTCGACCGCTTCATAAACCGATTCCACAAGATCCTTGGGCATCTCGAACCTGACGAACTTAGCTGACATGTCATTACCTCCTTCGGGTCCGGGCGTTCCGTCCGGGCCTTCATCATTCATTGGCTCATGGGAAGAGCGAAGTGCATATAGGGAAGGCTTATAAATACCTTTTCAGGGGGGTGAACCCGGATGCCGCTATCTGGATACACTCTTCGTGGTGATGGAATACCCGGTAATTACCGGCAATCCTTTTAATAGTGGTGAACGACTGACAATCAAGAACATCGATCCGGAGGTTCCCTGATGACCGACGAGGAAGAACTGAGAGAGAGGGAGAGGACCTTCCTGGAGGACAGAAGGGACCAGGCTGCATGGTACGAATCGCTCAATCTTTACGCTGAAGCCATGAAGATCTACAGGGCGATAAAGGATGATGAGAACATCCAGAGGCTCACCGCAAAGATGAAGGAGGGTTATTCCAGCAATGCCAGGAAGATGGAGAGGCTGGGGAAGTTCCAGGAAGCCGCCAATCTTTATTACCTCATCGGGGACATGGACGGCATAGGAAGGATGAAGAAGCTCAAACCCGACCTGGTGATCGTGTACGACGAGGAGGAGGGGGGACTTGCCACGATCGCCAAGAGGTTGGGGACGACGGACAGTGAGACCGACAGCGAACGTTATTTCATGAAACCCAATCCCTCGGAGGAGGGGGGTGTTACTGCCATTACCAGAGGGTTGGTAGAGCCGGATGATGTCGGAACGAAAAAGGAGGATGACCAGACACCGATGGGGCGGAAAGGGGTCCCGGTCAAGATACCGATTGGTGTCAAGAAGATGAGGTTCTGCCCCTACTGTGGCGAGAGGATCAACACGAAGAACGATCCCCGGTTCTGCCCCTTCTGCGGCGATGAGCTTGCCTGAAGGGAGGAAGGTCACCTTGCGGGAGGTAGCCGGGGCTGTGTGCCTGTGTCGCCGGTGAAAAGGTTCCTGAGGTCCTCCCGACCCTTTGACTCGAGAAGCATCCTGAGCTCGTATTGATGATAGAACCCGCGATAGGAAAATATCACAATTATTATCGCTACCATTGACAGTAGCGTCCCCAGCAGGAATCCGAAGGAGAATATCGAAAGGAAGGCAGATGTCACCGCCAGTGTGAAGAAATCCCTCATCCTGACAAAGAAGGCCGAGATGAAGGCCGATAACGAGGAGAGGAACATCAAGATCGCCATGATGTTCGTCAGCTCCGGAGAATATTGTTTTGACCCTATCGATCGAAGTGGTGTTTCGGCAGTATCAGAAGGGTTTCCCGTCTCCATGGGAACATCAAGGACGTTGGGCGTCCCCTTGGAGATATGGACATCACCCCTGGTGCTCTTGTATTGCGGATGATGGAGGAGCATTTCGAAATTGCCCGTCCTGACGTTCCTGAAAACGACCAGACCTTCGTTGTCCGATGTACCGTTGACATAGTAGGTCCCGTCGGTAAGCTTCACCTCAACCCCCCCAACGCTGCGTCCGGTCGTTGAATCGAAGACCCAGACCGAGAATGTGACCGTATCGTTGGGGGACTGCTCTTCGAGGTCCTTTATGGTAAAAGAACTGGTAACAGTTGCTATGGAGGAGGCCAGCCCCAAGATGCCTACGATGATAAGGATCCAAAAGGCCGATCTTATCCTTCTGCTGTAATCGGGGCCCCATGACCCTACATCATCATGAGGGTCCGATCCCAACGTAACATCCCGATCGAAGGTCATCTCCGAAGCTCTTCTCTGCGGTGTGTGCTCGAGGACCTTCCCGTTCATGGTGATCGTTTCTTCACCATCAACTGTACTCCTTATCTCGAGATCGATGCTATCCCCGCAGTCCTGGCATTCCACGGAGAATACTCCTTCCTGGGCTCCACCGGGCAATCTGAGTATGATATGGGTCCCGCATCCGGGACAGGGTGCCTCGATGGTCCTTCGCTTCATGGGAGACCTCCGGTCCTTTGGACATTCAACGAGCTATGTAATTATAATATTTGGCCGAACCCTCCCAGACCCAATAAATATTTTGATGCATATAAGGTCTAGGGAGTGATGGTCCGATGAAGGACGGGCTTGAAGAGGTTCGGTACAGGATATCGTCGAAGGACCACCTCATCAGGAGGGTGGTCCATCTCCTGTCTGGATCCGTGGTGGTGTATTACCTGTTCCCATCCACTTTCCTTTATCTACCCATGAAGCTCTGGTTGATAGTCCTTCTTGGGGCAGTACCTCTGGTGATCGAATGTGTCAGATCCAGAAGAAGGCACCTTATCTTCGGTCTGAGGGAATTCGAGAGAGGGAGGGTCGCGTCCTATGCGTGGGCATTATGGACCTCGATGATCATAATGCTGGTGTTCCCCCAGGAGATAGCGTTACCGGTGATCATAATATACACCCTGGCGGACCCGGTGATAGGAGAGGTCAGGTTGTGGAAGAAATGGCTCGTTCTTCCTGTCGGCGTGACCTTTACATTCCTTGTCTTTCTCCTGTTCGGATACAACATAATCCTTGCCATCTTCGCCGGTTTCTTCATGGTCTTCGGGGAATCCCTTGAGGTCGTGGGCAGTATCCAGATGAGGCCTGAGCTGTTCAGGGTCTACAATAACAGCAAGTTCAGGGAAAACCTGGCGTTGGCATTCAGGACCGATGACAATGCTACGACACAGCTGGTTCCCGCACTTGCTCTCGGACTGGTGTACATCTTCTTTCCCGGGTGGTTCCCTGACCCCTGGTTCTATCCATTGTTCTAGAGAACAGAAACGATTATCTATTAATTCGGTATAACCAGCCTTCAACCTCCGCAGGTGTGATCTAGCTGGTTAGGATTAAGGCCTTCCAAGCCTTCTGCTCGGGTTCGAATCCCGACACCTGCACTCCATCCTATTCTCGACCGATATCTTGCAAAATTAATGAGAATAGGATACAGGTGATTCGGGATTCGAACCTTGGTCCTGCTACTTTCATGTTTCCTATTCGTGAAAGGAGCAGGTGCGCGAAATCCCTATGGGATTTGGCTGCATCGAATCCCGACACCTGCATCTTGATGCTTAAGAACTCAGAAATATTTGATTTTAACATCAAGACCTGGAAAATCTCCGATTTTCCAAAGGCCATTCCCTTCTCGTCAATAACATATTGATACAGGGAATGGTGCGTGATGTCAATTATACACGATAAATAAGATCATTCCATAATTTTTTCTTATTTATCTGGCCCTTTGGATTTGGATATCGTCAATGAGAGGACAATCCAAAGGTCCCGACACCTGCACTTTGATGTTTAAGAAATGGTCAGATAATAGGCTTAACATCAAAGTCCGCAAGATCGCTAGCTCATATTTCATGGACTGATCTTGCTGGACCTGGAGCCAATAAAATTTTATGCAAAAGGGTGGATCCAGATCATACAATATTTTCTCTGTATTATTATTTTTATCATCCAAGAGAAAGAGTAATTGATCGACGAAGGGATCCGAACCCCTGGGTCTTTGGTATTTTCATTAAGGTCTAAAGACATCTTGACAGCTTGTTCAGGTCCATATTGGTGATATGTGTGTATATGGATGTGGTCTTCAAACTCCTGTGTCCCAGAAGCTTCTGGATGTTAATGATGTTCACTCCCCCTTCAAGCAGGTGCGTTGCGAAGCTGTGCCTCAGTATATGTGGGGTCACATTCCTTTGAAGACCCGCCCTCTCGGCGCTGTTCTTCACTATTAACTGGATGGACCGGTCCGAATATTTCTCACGACTAATTCTTGATGTGAATATAAGGTCCGTGCATGAACACCCTTTCAGCTGGATCAGTATACCCTTAAGCCTTTCATGAAGGAAAACCACCCTCTCATTTCCGCCTTTTGTCCTCTTCAGGTGTATGATATCCCGATCGAGATCGATATCCCCCCACTTGAGGGTCCTTGCCTCGTTCAATCTGAGGCCCCCGTAATACAGTGCCATGAGCAGAGCTCTGTGTTTCAGGTTCAAGGTCCCATCGATCATCCGATGTACCTCCCCCCTTGAAAGGACCACTGGAAGTTTGGCCTTCCTCTTGACGAGAGGAAGTTCCTCATCAAATGGACTCTTCAATACTCTTCTGAAAAAGAACGAGAGAGAAAAATACACGGACCTTACAGTTGACCTGCTCCATTTGCCGGAATTTCTTATCAGATATTCTCGGGGAGATAGACCCGACCTGAGGAACCTTCCAACATTTCCGGAATAAGCGTCTCTAGTGGCTCTGGAAAACCCCCTCAGAAGCATCTCATCATCCATTATTTTCAGGAGGTCCCCGGGGGACCTTTCATGTTCGTCCAAAACATACATATAATCACCATCTACATCTCGTGTCCGGATCGGATACAGTGGAAGGGGTGATATAAATAATCGAGAAACGGGGGCCCTTGAATGTGTCGACCTGCGATCATAAATTCAACAGGAGAAAAGGCACGGATCCTCTCCCCTTCGGGGAGACCCATCGAATTTCGGCATAACTCCCTTAAGCTCCGGTTTACCGAAAGTAATCTTCGCTTAATAGGAGTTATTCGTAATAATGGATGAGATTGCTCAACATACTTTTTTACCGATAAAATATATAATGGTATTACTATGGTAATACTAGAGTATTACCATGACCAGCATCAACGTAAAGATCACCAATCGGATGGACTCAAAGATAAATGCCTTTTTAAAGACTCATCCCTACTATATGAACAAGAGTGAGATGGTAAGAGATGCTATCCGACATCTCATCGAAGAGGATAGCCAGCTCTCAGCTGAAACTTTAAATGTCATTGAAAAGGGAAAAGCTCAAGTTAATAAAGGTAAAGGGAAAACATTAACTGAAGTGGAGCAGGAACTCAATGCCTGAAGTCATGTTCACCGACCCTGCTCTTGATCAATTCAATGATCTTGAACATGATATCAAGCAGCGTATCATTTCAAAGTTAAAAACAATGAAGGGGTGACCAGAATATTATCTCAAACCATTGAAGGGAATACCTTATTTCAGCCTAAAGATCGGAGATTATCGGGTAATTATCGATTGGCGAAGGGAACAGGATATTTTATGGGTCGTCACTGTTGGTCATCGAAAAAACATTTATGAAAAAGATCTGTAAACGGAAATCTCATCCATTACTCTCGAATTTGCTATACAAATTCAAAAAAATAATTCGTCCTTATGATGGACACCACTTTATTTAACATTAGCATGGTCCGAACTTGGATCGATGCTCGATCAACGAGGATCCTATCGGGGCTTACGATCGCACATCGACCAGATCGACCTTCTCTTCAAGGATATGTCGAGATGGGGCGTTGATACATTTGGTCTTTCATGGGATCGATACAGAAAAGACTTTGATGATGGTAATGATTCCTTCATCTTGCATCGACGAAGGAATGGTTGAATGAAGGCCCATGAGGACGGACAGAGGCCGATCAAGGCAAAGGCCTACCTGATAGAACCAGAAGAATTAAGGGTCATCTGGATGAACGGGTCCGCCCGCAGGGACTGTCCTGACATCGACCCCGACACAATCGACGGTATCCCTCTGGATGTGGCCGTCCCGTTGGCACGGACCATGGGGGTGGAACATGCTCTCCGGGCAGTATCGGACACAGGTACCTCACAGAATCTGCACACCAGTGTGATAACCACCCGGAAGGGGACCCTGGGCCTTGCCGCCTCGATATACAGGCTCCCCGACGGGAAGATCCTGATGTTGATCGAGAACGCATGGCAGATCAAAGGCAGAATGACGGACAGACGCTCGTCCCTCTGAATCAGATCGGGAGATCGCCAAAGATCCATGCCGTCATAACGGCAGGTCTATCACGGGATAGCTCCCAATGTTCATTATTCAGATCGCCTCATGTTGCCTTGAACTGCTTGCCGAGACGGGATATCCCGTGCTTGTCCTCGATCCTCTTGTAGTGTTCTATCAACCTCTCCTTGTCCCCGGGGGTCAAATATCTGTTGACGAAGGGGAAGAAGTACTGCTCCTCCTTTTTGAGATGACTTGTCAGCAGGGAGATGTATTCTTTCAGTGCCTTCTTCAGGACTATGTGCTTCTGCTGCACACCGATAGATTTGCCGATTATCCTTGTAACGTTTGTACCGCAGTCTGGGCATTTTCCCTTGAAAGCATGCATATCATTTTCCATCATGAAGAGCTCGGCTTTCTGTATCTCGACCTTCTTCTTGCACTTGACGCAGTACGCTGGATAATCATCCGTATGCTCCATGATGTTGAAATCCTTCGAATATTCGTCGGGGTTCTCCATCTCCTCCTTGAACTTCATGAAGCTGTCGCGGACCTCCCGGACCAGTTCTTCCAGCTCCTTGTGCTCCTTCTCGATGGTTGCAATGGTGGAATCGGTGTAGGACATGAAACGGACCCTCTGCTCCCTGGCGATCCTGTCCAGGAACGCAACGGAAAAGGAAGCCTCCTTGTCTTGGTGCATGTCGGTTTCAAGAACGAAGGATCCCCCGCTCATCCATTTGACAAGCTTGTAGGGGGCCTCTTCGTCGATGTCTTCGAGAAGCTCCTTGAGCTTGTTGGCCTGGAACCTCAGGATATCATGCTCATCTATAAGGTGCTTGATAGGGTCCATACTTCGGAGGGTCTGCATGGTCATCTCGGACCCAAGATGTCTGTATCCCGTGGAAAGCCTGTCGTTGATCACGTTCTTGTTGAAAGGTTTGGTTATGAAATCGTCCGCTCCCATCTCCACTGCTTTCTGGATATCCCACTTTCCCGTCCTTTCCGAGACCACGACAATGTAACAGTCTCTTTTCGATCTCTCATCATATTCCCGTATGGACCTGGTGACCTCCAGTCCGTCGCGACCCATGAGGTCCCATTCGACCACGACCATATCCAGGTCCGGGTCCTTGATGTATGCATTGAGAGCGGCCTTTCCGTCCGCTGCCTCGATGTATTTTACATTCTCCATATCAAGCATCTTTGTAACGGACAACCTGGATATCGGATCCCCGTCTGCGATCAAAACCTTCATGTTCATCCCCCTTTACGATGGATAGGGAGGATGGCATATTATCTTTTTCCCATATCTGCCACACAATGACCGGTCAGCCCCACCCATGTTATGTCTAGGAACTGTTCCAAAGCGAATATATATTTGTTGAAGGAACGTTCCAGTCTTGATTAATAAAGAAGATGCCATGCTTTCATGGGTGTAATGATGATGTACATCAAACTGCCTCTTGCGCTGCTCGCCATCTCTCTGGTCTTACCGCTCCTGACCGTCGGAAGTACCGACGGGCAGGCGGAGGAGAGCATTATCTATGGACCTCTATCCATCGATGCAAGGATAGAGAACCATTATGCCATGACTACCTTCACGGGACATGTTTCCAACCCCTCGGGGTCCGGAGAGGATACCACCATGTCGATAAAGGTACCCGAAGATGCGATGATATCGAACCTGTCGATTAATATCGATGGTATCACATCGTATGCGGTTGTCGCTCAAAGAGCTCAGGCTCAGCAGGAGTATGAAGAAGCAAAGGAGGAAGGGGAAACGGTGACCCAGCTCAGGGCATCGACCGATCCGACAATGTTCTATCTGGACCTCAATATCCATGCTAAAAGCGATATTTCATTCTCGCTCCGATACGAGCAGGTCCTTGTGAAGAAGATGTACAATTTCACCTATCTGCTACCTTTCGGGGTATTCTCGAATGCGAACCTGTTCAATGAACTCGATGTCAATATAGACATACAGGGCATGGGTAACATAACCCCTGTGAACATACAGAAAGGCACCTTAACACCGGTCGAGTCCTGGATGACCACATCCCATGCAAGATACTCTTACAATTCTTCCATGATAGACAAAACATCATCGATCGGCATCGTTTACCGGGAAATGTCGCCTCCGGTCGATGGAACGCTCGATACATATATGGACGATACCGGGGGATACTTCATTCACGTGTTCTCCCCCCGGCTCTCGGACCTGGGGACCTATCTGCCCAAGGATGTCATATTCGTCCTGGACAGGTCCGGTTCCATGGGAGGCAGGAAGATCGAACAGCTCAAGGATGCGTTCTCCGAGATAGTCCATCAGGTCCATGACGAGGACAGGTTCAACATCATCTCGTTCAGCTCGGAGACAGACCGCTGGAATGCCGAGATGGTGCAGGCGAACAAGGAGAACAAGGATTCTTCCGTTCAGTACCTGAACTACATGGACCCCGCGGGTTCCACCAACATCAACCAGGCACTCCTGGATGCCCTGGGTATGTACCAGGGGGACGTGGAGGCGGTCCCGATCATAGTCTTTCTTACGGATGGTCTTCCGACCACTGGCGTCACAGACATCCCGACGATAAGGGAGAACATACTTTACGGGAACACGAACCGCGTATCGATATATTCCCTTGGTTTCGGGAATGATGTCGATCTCGATTTCCTCTCCGCTCTGAGCCTGGAGAACAGGGGCTTCGCTGTCAGGATACCCGAATCGGAGGACGCATCCATGGTGATGCAGGGGTTCTACGAGACGATCTCAGTCCCTCTGCTCCATGACCTGTATTTCAACTACACCGCCGGAGCAACGGACGTCATCCCGCAGACCATGCCGAGCCTGTTCGCTGGTTCGGAAGCGGTCATCGTCGGGAGGTTCGACAGGACCAGGGAGAGCATCACCTCCACCATCACCGCCTCCTCCTCTGAAGGACCGCAGGTCTTCGAGGAGTCATGGAAGACCGATCAGGACCAGGATTTGGAATTCATCCCCCGTCTGTGGGCGCACAGGATGATACTTCACTACATGGAGCAGATGCTGGTGGAAGGTGAAACGGAATATCTGCAGCAGAAGGTCATAGACCTGGCGATGGACTATTCCTTTGTAACCACATACACCTCCTTCATCCTGGTCGTCACGGACCCGAACGATCCTCCTGTAGCTGATTACGAAGGGACGGACGATGAAGGATCGCTGTATAACAGGACAACGGGGGGATATCCAGGCGTTTCCGATCTAGTTCCTTCTACCATAGATGATGACGATAATGATCCGATCTCGGAAGATGATTATGAAGGAAATGGAGGTATTATTCCTGCATTAACGGATGATGATGACGGAATCAGCATGATCATGGTCCTCCTCGTTATGCTTTCGTTCATCGTGGTCTTGGTCATCGTGGGTCTGGTCATCTTCGGCTACACCAGGATCCGGAGGGAGGACCTCCTCAACCAGGAGAACAGAAAGAAGATCTACGAACACATAACCGACAACCCGGGGGAGCATTTCAGAGGCCTCCAGAGAGCTGTGGACCTCGAGGTTGGGGTTCTCTCACACCATCTGAACGTTCTGGAAAAGGAGCAGCTCATAGTATCGGAGCAGGATGGGAGCAACAGGTGCTTCTGGGCCGCGGGTGTTAAGCATGACACGGACAAGGTCCGCCTTTCCAGGGTCCAGGAGAACATACTGAAGGAGATCCACGAGGATCCTGGGATCACCCAGTCCCAGATCGCAAAGAACATGGGGGTCAGCAGGAAGGTCATCTTCTATCATGTGAAGTTCCTCCGCAACGCCGGGGTCGTCAGGGAAGAGAAGGACAGCAAGAGGTCACACTACTACGAAAGGTAGGACAGACATGGGTAATTTCTTATAAGCGGGTCATCCTTCAAACCCGATGGACCTTGTATTGGATACCTCGGCCCTCCTTTCGGGAAGGATGAACACGCTCCCCACCGGTTTCACCTGTGTATACATAACTTCACTGGTAAGATCGGAGGTCACAAGGGGTGCTCCTGCAAGGCTCCTGGAGAACCTTTTGTCCTCCGGACTAGCGGTGAGGGACCCACACTCTTCGGATAAGGCGGAGGAAGCCGCTACCGCGACCGGAGACATCAAGGGATTGTCGTTCGCGGATATCTCGGTGATCGCCCTGGCCATGGAACTTGAGGATGCAACCGTCGTCACGGACGATTTCAGGGTCCAGAACGTGCTTTCAAGCGTTTCGATCGCCTTCGAACCGGCCGGAGAGGCCGGAAAACGGATAAGCAACACCTGGGAATGGACCTTCCGCTGCAGGGGTTGCGGACGGTATTTCAAGAGAGAGCAGAAGAATGACGAATGTCCCATATGCGGCTCGAACGTCAGGTTGTACCGAAAGAGACATCAGAGGGCCTGAAAATTTGAGTATGTACAACAACGGTTCAGGTCAGTGGTGTAATCGTAAGGTTGGGATACCCCGCTTCAGGATCGGGCATCAACGCAAAGAGACCTGTCTCCGGTTTGACACCGTAAAAACAGGGAATGGAGCTTATCTTGACCATCTTCAGGTAAACATCCGACATGTTCCGGATCCCCTGGCCTATCTTCAGACCGGGTTTAGCTATACCTATTCCAAGGGTCTTTGTGACCTTGGTCTTTGACACACCCGTGAGAAGATGCCTCAGTGTGAGCGATTCCCCGATCAGGTATTCCATGGTATCCAGTCCCACGAAGTCAAGGTACGGCCGGTCCTCTATCCCGCGAAGCTTCTGGATTATCTCGAGCCCCTTCTGCTGTAGCCCTTCTTTTCTCGTCGACCCCATGGGAACGATATAGGGTTTTTGCGAGGAGGTCGAGAAGTAGTCCAGGAAGTAGAGCATCTCGTTGAGGGTCCTGACCTCCATGAAATCCATGAGATCGGCCCTGATGGATTCCGGATGCTCACCGGCCGGAGGGACCATGAGGATACCGCGTCCATGGTTCAGGAAGTTCAGGAGCAGCGGTCTGATGAGCAGGAAGTATTCCGAAGATGTGATATTATCATCCACATCCAGGATGTTGTAGCTTCCCCTTTTAAAACCTCCACCAAGGATCTTGTCGAGACCGTCGAGCCCGGTCGAGAAATGCTCATCAGTATCATCCGTTACTATCCATTCGCCCCTTGGAATGCAATCGAGCCTCCATGGCTTGAAAGCCTTGAAAACACCCTTCTGGAGTGTGAAGACGTAACTGAAATGCTGCACCTCAACGCTCCTCATCTTCTCGATGGAGAGCGTCCGGTACCTCCTTCCATCCATACGTCCAAACTCGATCCTGATCACCGCTCCTGCAAGATGGTCAAGATACGAGGTGCCTTCCTTTTCCTGGACCATGATGGCGGATACATTGGTCGACTGGACCAGGGAGAGTATCTCCTTCATCTTCCTCTCGGGATTCTCATACTGCTCGGTTATGGCGTCGATCGGGTCGAAGAGCATGAAACCGACGTTCCCCTGCTGTTCCGTGTTGAGGAGGTCGAACTCCCTCTTGAACCAGTTGGGGTCCGCCATCTTGGTGTTCCCGTGGTATGCTTTCAGGTTCTGGCCCGGATCCTCCTTCTGGAGCCATGGGAACTCGGAATTCAACTGGTCTCGGTCCATTCTCGGAAAGATGGTGATGCCCTTGCGGTTCCTGGTCAGCGCTTTCATGCATTCAAGGGCGAAAAGGGTCTTCCCGGACCCGGGCGGCCCTTTTATCAGCATGATCTCCCCCACGTTCTCCTTGAAGAAACTGACGATCTCCTGAGGGATATGCTCGACAGGCTCCGACACCATATCCGGAAATAATAGGACCTAACATAATATATCTGTCGATGATATTTGCAGGGATGTCGAATAACATGACAGAAGGACAGGATGACCACAAGGAAAGGATCGAGGTCAGGATACCCCCTGGAGCTGATGAGCGGACAAGGGATCGGGCCATGATGCTCGCTGAGATGTTCAAGGGCCCTCTCTTTGCAAAGATGGTCCGGCAAGCCGTTGAAGATATGGTCATGGACGGAAAGCTCGCTTACGACCTTGAGATGGATATCTTCGATGTCCCGGAGGATATTGTCAAGAGGTGGGCGGCGAGAATGGAGACCGATCTCTGGTGGAAAGAAAGGCACAAGAAATGAGTTGCTCCTTCTTCATCATCCCCCGAAAACCTCACCAAGGTTGGGGACCACGATCCAGAGGGCGACGATGGTCCCCAGGACCGCTTCCCCCACCATGAGGCCGGTGGCCATCATGTAGGTCCCCATTATCTTGAAGGTCTTCATATCCTCTCCCCAGTTGTTCCTCTTCGCGGCCGGTTCCAGGTATCTCTTCTCCCAGACATCCCTTGCTATACCCCCTCCAAGCATGGGTATCTGTATCCCGAGAGGCAGGTACATTCCAAGGCCAAAGGCCGTTCCCATACCTATCAGGAGTTCCAGGAACACTCCCACGAAGACCCCGGCGAAGAAGAGCTTCCACTGTATGGCATTGGCTATGATGCCCTTGACAAAGATCGTGAAAGCATGGGCTTGAGGGGCTGCAAGGTTCAATGTCCCGTTCCCCAGGCCGATGGAGAATATGACCGCAAAGACCCCGGAGATGATCGCTCCGGGAATTATCCCGATGGTCAAGGCCTTGACCAGATCTTGGGGTCGGTTCCCCGTATAGAGCCCTATCTTGAAGTTCATCACCACATCACCTGACATGGATATGGCGGCCCCGAACACGGTTGTCCCCGCAAGGGACATGATGATGATCTGGGACTGGCTCATGTCGATGCCGAATATGGGCAGGACGAAGGAGAAGACCAGCATGAGTATAAGCAGGACAAGGAAAGATGTGGCAGACACGGGTTCGGTCCCTGTTTCCCCCATCACCTTCACGGCGATCGCACCAAGTAGGAAGGTCAAGAATACAAGCAGAAGGGAGAATATCCCCGATGCAACGAAATTGAATCCTCCGAACACGAATATGATCCAGACGGAGAGGAATGTCACGAAGGCGACCAGCAGTATATGGGAAGAGGGCCATTCGTACCAGCCCTGTCCCTTAATATAGACCGCTTTATTTTCCCCGCTCTCTTTCCTCATGGCGAACAGGTCCGTGAATACCGTTTTGAAGACAGGTAGCATCTTGATAAGTGCTGTCATCCCACCTCCAAGGATGCATCCAATCGCCATCACCCTGGCCATGGAAAAGGCCGCAAAGGCCGGAGATGTCGGGATACCCTCATAGACCGTGTTCATCAAATTGACCCCGAAGAACATATCCATAAGGGCCACATCGATGAATTCTCCGGAGTTGGCCCAGAAATAGGGTGCATGTGTCCAGACAGCAATGGGTACGACAACGAACCAGGCGAAAGCGGTCCCGAGGAATATCAGGCCAGCGGTCTTGGCCTTCATGAACCACCCGAGCCCGAACTGTATGGGTATCAAGGTAAGCTCGATGAGGAAAGCACGGGGTCTGGGAGTGAACATGATGTTGCCTGCGTAGTAGATGTTGCCAAGTCCGATCTTCATTGCCACCCAATCCATGATGGACATATCGGAATTGAAGAGCTTGAACTTCCCTGCCCAGTCGAAGAGCGGAAAATCCCGAAAGAACGTGAAGGCCGCTGTTCCCCCGATCCAAGCGAAGGCCTGCCTCACGGAGGACCTGGCCTGGGCTGTCGCCTCCGCCGAGGAAGCCCTTGACAGGTCCAGAAGCTTTACCATAGCCTCAAAACCCGGGGTCGGAAGAGGGTCCTCCACAAGCCATATCCTTCGAAAGATAATGAAGTACATGACCCCCAGGATACCGGCTATCATGACGGATATAATCGCGATGGGCATCAGTGAGCTGAGCGAACCGTATTCGATGAGGAACTTGCCGTCCACCTTCTCTGCGGGATCCAGGGCAAGTATGTAGATCGCGGGGAATGTAAAAACGAAACCGGTGCAGATCATGGCCGCACCGTTGCTTGCCGTTGCTGCGATATTGAGGGTGGGCGGGTTCCACCTTGCAGCCATCCCGAGCAGATAGACCATATACCATGACCCGGCGACGACCATCCCCACCTTCAGGCCGACATACTGGTTCACCATTGCAAAAAGTGCCCCTATAAGGACCGCAATGATGACCTTCTTCCAGTCCCATGCGGGGATCTTAAAGCTCTCTATCCTGTTCTTCTCGTCAAGGTATTGCTCGAGGGCCCCGGTGTTGAAGTTCATGAACATCTCCGGGTCGAACCACTGGAGCTTTCCCTGCTCCAATCTCTCGATACCCTTAGGTGTCAAGGGCTGCCTGTAGGTCGACCTCCTTACCCTGGACATAACACCACCGAGAAGACTTGCCAACTGGCCTCCGAGTAGGCCAGATTTTGAAAGGTGATTTGCATATTTAATGTTTGGTCAACGAGAAGAGGCGATTGTTTTGGTCACCCCCGGATAACGTTTTAAGTACCCTACCCATACACCTAAAGGGAATGACCATTTCCCATTCCAAGGATGTGAAAGGACATGTTCATCGTCGAGGTCAAGGTGGGACTGAAGAAAGGTGTCAGCGATCCTGAAGGGGCCAATACCCATAAATCCCTTGAGCTTCTGGGTTTTAAAGAGGTAGCCTCCGTGAAATACCTGAAGGTCTACAGGATGGAGATCTCCGCTCCGAACGAGGCCGTGGCCAGGGAAAGGGTCGAGGATATGTGCAGGAAGTTGCTGATAAATCCGGTGGTCCACACCCACGAGATAGTGTTCCTGTGAGGGATACGAATGGATATCTCTCATCTATTTGAGGACCTTGGTTTGCCCGTTCCTGTGAAGAGGGTGTTGGTCATCAACGCCAGTGACGAGGTCCTGAGATCCATTTCTGACCGGTTATCCATAGGACTATCCGTGGAGGAGATGAGGAGGGTCCGGGACCACTTCAAGATGGAGGGAAGAGAACCCTTCGATATCGAACTCGAAGCTCTCGGACAGGCCTGGTCCGAACATTGCTGCTACAAATCCTCGAAATATTTCATGAAGAGAGCGTTCCTGGGCATCCATCAGGACTATTTTCTTATCAAGGGAGAGGATGCCGGGGTCGTGGAGTTCGATGACGAACATGCATACGTTGTCGGACTGGAATCCCATAACCACCCCTCCGCGATCGGTCCGTACGGAGGAGCCGCAACAGGTGTCGGGGGTATCATAAGAGATGTCCTCTGCATGGGAGCACAGCCGATCGCGGTGATCGACCCCCTATTCTTCGGACCTCTTGACCTTGGCTACCAAGATCTACAGGAGGGCGTCAACCATCCAAAGTTCATATTCAACGGGGTGGTGGCTGGAATAAGGGACTACGGGAACAGGATAGGTATCCCCACGGTCGCAGGAATGGTGAACTTCCACCAGGGGTATACCGGTAATCCGCTGGTGAACGTGGGTTGTGTCGGTATCGGACGGAAGGAGAACATGATCCATTCCAGAGTGGGTGGCTCGGGAGAGATCTATATACTTGCCGGGGGCAGGACAGGGAGGGATGGCATACACGGTGTCACATTCGCCTCGGCGGACCTGACCGCCGACTCGGAGGAAAAGGACAGAGGTTCTGTCCAGATGGGGGACCCCATCACAAAGGAGCCCCTGATCCATTCATGCCTGGAGATCAACGAAAAAGGGTTGCTAGGCGGCATGAAGGACCTGGGAGGCGGAGGACTCTCATGCGTATCGGGGGAGATGGCACTTGCAGGGGGGTTCGGGGCTGTTATCCGTCTCGACAGGATACCCCTGAAGGAGCCTGGACTTTCCCCCTGGGAGATATGGGTAAGCGAATCGCAGGAGAGGATGATGGTCTCTGTCAGGCCGGAGAACGTAGAGGAGGTCCTCCATATCTTCAAAAAGTGGGACGTTGAGGCAAATGTCATCGGTGAGGTCGTTGAGGGGAAGAGGGTAAAGGTACTGTGGGGGGAGGACGTAATTCTCGACCTTGACCTGGATTTCTTCACGGCGGGTCCGGAATACTGCAGGACATACAGGTCCAAGATCGTCGAGAGGAGGGTGGATGATGCTCCGTTCCCGCAACCGGACAGGTCCGGGACCGAGGCTGCGATCCTTCGGCTCCTGGGATCTCCGAACATCTGCTCAAGGGAGAGGGTCTTCAGGACCTACGACCATGAGGTCAGAGGAAGGACGGTGATCAAACCTGCTGTCGGTAAACCGTTCACCCCTGGACCCTCGGACGCAGCAGTGCTCAAACCCCTGGAGGGGTCAGACCGGGGTCTGGCGATCACGGCCGATGTAAACCCATATTTCTGCGAGATCGACCCGTACCGGGGAACGCTCTCGGCCATGGAGGAATCCGTAAGGAACCTGGTCTCTGTGGGGGCCAGACCCCATTCTCTGGCAGACTGCCTGAACTTCGGAAACCCTGAAAGACCGGACAGGCTCGGTGATTTCGAACAGTCGTGCGAGGCCATCGGGAAATTCGCCAGCTCCTTTTCCATCCCCGTGGTATCCGGTAACGTTTCACTCTACAACGAGTCAGGGATCAGTAAAGTGCCGCCCACGCCCACTATCATGATGATCGGTCTGATGGACGATATCAACCATGCGACCACCTCGGACCTCAAGACCCCGGGCAATATCATATACCTTATTGGTCGGACCTACCACGAGATGGGCGGGTCCGCCTATTATCAGGAAATGGGTGTGAACTGCAGCTGCGTTCCCGATGTGGACCTTGAAATGTCCAAACGGACCATGGACGCCGTTCTTAATCTGGATGGAGAATTCCTCCTCCACTCCGTCCATGACCTTTCCGAAGGTGGACTGGGAGTTGCCATCTCCGAGATGTGCATCGGAGGGCATGTGGGCGCAGAGCTCAACATCCATGAGATAGGGACCCATTTGATCTCTCACGGATCTAAGGCCTTGAGATCCGATGTGAAACTCTTCTCCGAGAGCAATTCCAGATACCTGGTCGAGGTCCAACCGCAGGACGCTGCCCGGGTGGAGGATGGGCTTTCCCGCTCAGAGGTACCTTATATCAAACTCGGGACCTCCGGAGGAGCGAACCTCAGGATCACCGAACGTGAGAAGGTCCTGATGGACATACCTGTGGACATCCTGGACCATGCTTGGAGGATGGGATTGACCGAACTCCTGGAGGGGTCCGAATGAAGGTCGATGAGATCAAGGTCTGCATACTCAGGATGGAAGGAACCAACTGCGAACAGGAGACCTACGATGCTTTTAAAAGGCTGGGGGCCTCACCGGAGTTCGTTCATCTGAAACAGCTCGAGGGAAGGGACACCCTGGACGGGGAGCGGCGATCGCTTCAGGATTTCCATATCCTGATGTTCCCGGGAGGGTTCTCCGCAGGGGACTATATCAGGGCGGGAGCTATTTTTGCAGCCAGGTTGAAGGCCTCCGTCGCAGGGGACCTTGTCCGTTTCATAGATGAAGGGAAGGCCATTGGGGGGTTCTGCAACGGTTTCCAGTTGATGGTGGAACTGGGCATCCTGCCAGCTTTCGACTGCACCATGGCCGCGCAACCTCAGGCCGTTCTCCATGCGAACGATTCAGGAAGGTTCGAATGCAGACCGACGGTCCTGAAGCATGTTAACGAGGGTAAATGCGTATGGACCTCCGGATCGAAAAAGGGTGAGCTACGCTACATTCCGTGTGCCCATGCGGAGGGTAAGTTCATGCTCCCGCACGAAAGCCAGGAAAAAGAGGACGCGCTCTACCACCGTCTCTTCGATGAGGACAGGGTGGTCTTCCAGTTCTCCGACCCCTCCGGAGACACCTCGGCACAGTATCCATTCAACCCAAACGGTAGCCGTTTCAACATAGCGGGGATCACAAATGATCTCGGGACGGTGTTCGGGATGATGCCCCATCCGGAGAGGGTCTTCTTCAGGAACACACACCCGGATTGGTACAGAAGAAGGATCGGATCGGAGGAGGGGGACGGCAGGGCCATCTTCCGATCGGTCCTTGACTATGTTGTGAGGAAGTTCTGAGTTCCAAAAGAAATGGCAATACCCCTTGAACCTCCGGCAACCTTGTATAGAGGACCAGGTAATGGCTAGATGCTTTTAGAAAAGAGCTGTGGCAATGCAATATACGGTCTTCGATACGCCGGTCCTGAAACCGCTATTCAAATTGCTATCCCGCTTATTCCTGAAGTTCATGGGATGGAAGGTCGTGGACCGGTTCGAGAGGCCGGACAAGTTCTTCGCCATCGCAGCCCCTCACACCTCCAACTGGGATTTCCCCATGTTCCTCTCTATCGCATTCGTTTTGGACCTCAATGCATATTGGATGGGCAAACATACCCTGTTCCGAAAACCCTTCGGACCTCTTTTCAAGTGGTTGGGCGGCCTTCCGATCGACAGGTCAAAAAAAGGTGACACCGTGCAGCAGTGCATAGGATATTTCAGGGATAACGATAGGATCATCCTGGCAAACGCACCCGAGGGCACAAGGAAACGCGTGGATAACTGGAAGAGCGGGTTCTATCATATCGCGGTGGGGGCAGGAGTGCCCATTGCTTTTACATTCCTTGACTACGGAAAGAAGGAAGGCGGGATAGGCGGCCACCTGAACCCCTCCGGAGATTACGAGTCGGACATGAAGAAGATAATGGGTTTCTACTCGACGATCCGTGGGAAGCATCCGGAGAACTTTGCCACCTGAAAATAAAATCCCATATCTGTTCCGGAGGGGGTCATAGAGAGGTTACGACCTTGAACTGCTCCCTTCTCGGAGGATGTCTCAGATGGTCCTTCAGATCCCGCGCGAGCAGGTCGAAAAGACCTGTATCCTGGAACCTCTGTGCGTCTTCCTTCGTTTCCCAGAAACCGATGTCGAGGCCCTCGCCCGTTTCCTCGTTCACGTATATCTCCGCCTTGATGAAACCCTGCTGACGTTTTGCCTCGTTCAACACAAGGTATTCCCAGTTCTTTACCGCATCCTTGATCTTCTCTTTTTTAAACTGGTAAAATATTACACCGACATACATTAGTATCTCTCCTGGAACATATATTTGTAATGGATGGGGTGTATTTTAGGATTTTGGTAGAAAAACAATATTCTAAATGTTCAGGTCGACCTCCCGATAGACCATGATCTTCGCCATGACCACGACCGCGTGCTGAACATAGTCTATCCTGATATTGTCCTCATTGTAGCTCAGAGGTGTCCCCCCCTTGACCTTATCCGGTCTCGGGAAACTCATCGCCTCAACATCATCGTACTGGAGGTTGATGAGGAACCTTGCACTATACTCCATCGTCCCATCGTATCTCTCCATCCTCTCGGTATCGTTCGTCCTTCTGGCAAGCAAGTATGAATCCACGACCCCTTCCACCCTGCTTGCGGAATTTGCGGCGGGGTCGGACCCCCACCCTCCGACATGGGTCTCCGGAACGTTGGGACCCGGGAGGTTTTGACCTGTCCTGCAGCTCTCGGCCATCTGGTAGCATTGATCCAGGTACGAGGTATCGTTGGTCCATGAATAGGCATATACCATCGCTTCCGTTGCCCATGGCGTGTAAGCGGTGTAATGTATACCGAAATAAGGATTGTAGTTATCGAGCCCTTTTAATAGCGATCTCAGGTATCTATCGTTCCCTGTATGGTCATATAACCTGGCCAGAGCAAGGAGGGCCTCTCCGGGATAGTAGTCGGAGTGCTCGTCCTCCATATCTTTGTAAAAGCACTGGAAGCTTCCATCCTCATGCTGCATCGCGAGGAGGAACTCGCCAAGCGCATCAAGCTCCCGCTCGTATCTGGCAAGGGGGTCCACCTCCTCGACCTCGACCACGGCAAGTACCGCAAGGGCCGCACCACCGAGCTTGACCAATCCCTTTTCCTCGATATATGCAACCTCTGTACCGCTCCAGTCATCGAAATGGAGGTGATGTGAAAGAAGATAGTTCAGCGTCCTCACGGTACCGTTGTAATGATCGGGGTCCCTGGTGTACTTGAATATCAACGCCAGTGAATAGGTGGTTCCCGCATGCCTCAGGATGTTGTATCTGGGAAGGTTCCGGTCCTCCGACGGCTCGTATTCATAGTCCCATTTTCCCGATGAGCCCACATGGTGTAGCAGATATTCTCCGGAATCCGATAGATATCCCAGCAGCGTGTCGTTCTTCTCCATATCCTGAGGGAAGATGAACCTGTTCGAAGAATCTGCGGGGATAAAGGGGTATTCCCTCATCTGCTTGTCTTCCAGAAGCAAGTATACCAGGGTGCTGGCGAGCACCATCACGATCGCAATAAGGGTCACAAAACCCACATCGGACCTCTTCATCCCACCCCCAGAAGGGACCTGCCAGATAAGTATTTTGGAACACCTACTGCTCATAAGGGTCCATATGGACGTAGACAAGAGTGTCCTGGCCGAACTCTCTTTTCAGGGCATTCTCGAGCACTACACATAGGTCATGTGCTCTCCTGACCGGAAGTTGTGCTCCGATCCGTATATGCATATCTATGGCGATCCGGTTCCCGAGGCTACGTGTCTTCAGATCGTGTGGGTCCTCGATACCATCGATCGAAGCAGCTATGGCAATGATCCTGTCCTCCGTCTCACTGTCAAGAGATGCCTCGAGGAGCTCGTCAAGGCTTTCTCTGACCAGCTTGATGGCTATCCAGAATATCAGCAGTGTGACAAGGATCGCAGCTATCGGGTCAAGGATGGCCCATTTTCCACCCAGCAGTATGGCAAACCCTATACCCAAAAATGTCGCGATCGATGAAAGGGAATCCGTCCTGTGGTGCCATGCGTTCGCCATCAGTGCCTTCGACCCTGTCCTCCTGGATACGGACCTCGTATACCAGAACAATCCCTCCTTGACGATGATAGAAAGCATTGCAGCGATCAGTGCGATGACACCCGGTACCTCGATATCATCTCCCTCGATCATATCGTATATAGCAGAACCGGCGCTTAGGAGGATCCCTGCCCCGACCATCAAGAGCGCCAGAGCGATGAAGAGCGTGGCAAGGGTCTCTATCTTGCCATGGCCGTAATCATGTCCCTCGTCCTGGGGCTTGCATGCTGCCCTGATACCTACCAGAACAACGATGTCTGTCACAAGGTCCGACAGGGAATGTACCGAGTCGGCGATCATGGCAGTGCTGTGACCGATGATCCCCGCCAGCATCTTGAATCCGGACAGGACCAGGTTCATGATGAGACCGAACCAGGTCACCTTGGTGGCATCCCTGGTCCTGTCCTTCAAGTTCATGGCCATATGCAAACCTCATCGAAAACATGGGAAGTAGCCCTTTATCAGATAAAAAACTGTTCAATTGTTGTACATTCCTAGATAAATTAGGAGACCCTTCACCCCATGAAATTAGAGGGGAGTGTTAAAATATACTGATTCCCATATGTAGATCGATCGTCTGAGAGGTGATCGTTTGAATTCAGACTCCAAAATATCATCTGGAATGGACATCGAGAAGAAGATCGATTGCCCGAGATGCGGAAAGGAGATGCTTCAGGTGATCATCTGCAAGGCCAATTATTCCGTGATGGTCGACCACTGCCAGGAATGCGGGGGATACTGGTTCGACAGATATGAGCTTGACTCCCTGCTTGACGACATTGCACGAAGAGAGGGATTGCCCTTCAATACCTACACCGATGATGAGCAGGACATTGCATGTCCCAGATGCGGGGGGGTCATGGAGACAAGACTCCTATACGACGTCAAGGTCGATCTGTGCCTCACCTGCGAAGGCCTGTGGCTGGACAGAGGCGAACTGGCCGATGTGCAGAACGCTTACCGTTATTTCCATAATACCAACAGGATGGTGGAGATCTTCCACCACGCTCTTGTCCTATCATGAACCCCTTCACATGGAAAGGACCGCGATCTCCTTGACATGTATGGGGGAGATGAATAAGGGTGGCTGCAAAGCAACGATCAGTGGCCAACATACCGGGAAACATCTCCCGGTGGGCCGTGGGCCTTATATGCCACCTCTGCATTCGCTGAATTACTTCTTTGCAGAGGTAGCTAAGCTCGGCCCACGGCGCCGGACTTGAAATCCGGTGGGCAACAGCCCTCGGGGGTTCGAATCCCCTCCTCTGCGCCATTTTCTATCGATCCCAAATGATCATCAATTGTAGATAGAAACCGCGGATGGGATTTGAACCTTGGTCCTGGAACTTTCGTGTTTCCTTATCGCGAAAGTTACAGGTCAGGGAAATTCCAAAGGAATTTTCCTAAGATCGAATCCCCTCCTCTGCGCCATTTTCTTTTCATCGATCAATGCTGCTTTTTCTATCTCTCTCTTAAAAGGTCATCCTGTTGACCCGTTTGATGATATTCCGTCAACAGGGATAAATAACAAAAAGCTAGATACTTGATGGATCATCTTGATAGGACGAGGAGCAAGGGTCACGATCCATCTCATCACCGGGATATTCCTCGTTCTGTTCCTCACATTCCTGACCATCTTCATGCTGGGATTCTTCGGTGCAGAGGCTCTGAGGGATGTCTCGGTCTTCTTCGTGGATGAAACGATCGGCTGGATACTGATAATGATCACCGGTCTGATAGCTCTGATCTTTTCTGTCCTTTGGGTCGCCTTCTGGATGATGGACATGAAATGGAAGGACCTGCGGTACAAGATGGTCTTCTTCCTCTATCACTCGAAGGTCAGCAACAATGAGAGGATACCCCTGGAATACCTTGCCCGCGTGGGTGTTTGCGGAGTCGATGAGATCACCAAGACCCTGGAGAACATGATAGCCCGGGGAGAACTGCGGGGGATAGTGGACAGGGATGAAGGTGTCTATATCCACAAGTGTCTTACCAGACGGGGGATGAAGATATTGATGGCCCTGCCCCCGGCCGGTGTCTCAGGTCTGAAGGAAGTGAAGAAATGGGCGCTCAAGGAACACACCTGGGAGGACGAAGCGGAATATGTGGAACTGGAAGAGTTAGAGGAGGTCGAAGAGGTCGGACCCTACGACCACATGACATTGAAAAAGGATCATAACAGAGTAAAGTGTCCACATTGTGGCCGCATGAACGTCAGCGAGCACCAGTTCTGCACATTCTGCGGCGAGGTCATGTAGTTCACAGGAACGTGTGACATGAAAGTCATCGTTGTTGATGTCAAAGGCCCTGGGAGAACCTGGCAATGCAACTATCATTATAATGGAGCTTTCCTGCTGCCCGTGAAGGAAACGGCCCACCGGGGATCTTCATTCTTCCCGACAACGAGACCTTCCACACGGTCGGGAGTGGATGCTTAAGGCTATCGATATACAAAAAAAGGAAAAATGGAGAAGCCAGGGGACTTGAGTAGGAGGTCCTCAGCTTCTCAGCACGATCTCGATATTGACATCATCGGGGACCTTGATCCTCATGAGAGACCTCAGAGCCCGGTCGTCAGCGTCGAGATATATCAGCCTCTTGTGCACCCTCATCTCCCATCGGTCCCAGGTCTCGGACCCTTCACCGTCCGGGGATTTCCTGCAGGGTACCACAAGCCTTTTCGTGGGGAGTGGGATCGGTCCGGAGAGATTGACCCCGGTCCTCTCCGATATCTGCTTTATCTGGCTGCAGACGCCGTCGAGAGACTTCGCATCAGTGCCCGTCAATGATATTCTGGCCTTTGCAACCAATCCCATTCCTCCGTTCATACCGTGGAATATCTACTCCTTCTTCTCGATATCAAGACACATACCGGCTGCCACGGTGGTCCCCATATCCCTTATGGCGAACCTGCCGAGCTGCGGTATCTCCTTGACCTTCTCGATGACCAGAGGCCTTGTGGGCCTGATCTTGACGATCGCGATGTCACCAGTCCTGATGAAGTCGGGGTTCTCCTCCTTCACCAGACCGGTCTTGGGGTCCAATTTCTTCAATATCTCTTCGAAGGTGCATGCAACCTGGGCTGTGTGCAGGTGGAATACCGGAGTATAACCGACCGCAATGACAGAGGGATGCTGGAGAACGGCTATCTGGGCGGTGAAGGTCTTTGCCACGGTAGGCTTCGATGAGGCCGTACCGCAGACGTCACCCCTCCTTATATCGTTCTTACCGACACCTCTGACGTTGAACCCGACGTTGTCGCCAGGCTCTGCCTTGGGCATGGTCTCGTGGTGCATCTCGATGGTCTTCACCTCTCCTGTTGCCCCGGAGGGGGAGAACACTACATTGTCACCGACCTTCAGCACACCGGTCTCGATCCTTCCAACAGGGACAGTCCCTATGCCGGTTATGGTGTAAACGTCCTGGACCGGAAGCCTGAGCGGGAGCTCTGTTGGCTTCTGCGGGACCTGCAGGTTGTCCAGGCACTGTAGAAGAGTTGGTCCGGTCCACCATGCCATCTTGTCGGACCTGGTGACGACATTATCGCCCAGGAAGGCCGAGGTTGGAACGTACTGGATCATGTCCTCCTTGTATCCGACCATCCTCAGAAGCTTGCTCACATCCTCTTTCACCTGGTTGAACCTTGCCTGGTCATATCCGGGTTTCGTGGCGTCCATCTTGTTGATATTGATGATGATCTGGTTCACACCCAGGGTCTTGGCAAGGAACACGTGCTCCTTGGTCTGGGCCATGATACCTTCAGGAGCTGCTACCACAAGAACGGCCGCGTCGGCCTGGGATGTCCCGGTGATCATGTTCTTGACGAAGTCCCTATGACCGGGCGCGTCGATGATGGTGAAATAGTATTTGTCCGAGGTGAACTTCTTGTGGGCTACATCTATCGTAACGCCTCGCTCCCTCTCCTCCTTGAGGTTATCCATCACCCAAGCGAATTCGAAGGAACCCTTGCCCTTGCTTTCGGCTTCCTTCCTGTATTTGTCTATCAGATGCTTATCTACATGCCCCGTATCCAGGAGGATCCTCCCAACTGAGGTTGATTTCCCATGGTCGACGTGACCGATGAATACGAGGTTCATATGGGGTTTTTCAGATGCCATTACATTTCCTCCTACTCGGATTGTTCCCTTATTTGCTACTCATATTTAACGTTTGATGTTCATCGTACCGTATCTCTAGGCTGAATAGTAATCTGCAGTGGGGGGTTCAGGTTTCAAACCCTTCCTTGTCCTTATCTCACGGGTCGCATTATCAAGGAGCTCCCTGGGTATGGGGGTGAAACCAAGGAATTCGGTGGTCCATAGTGCCCTCCCCTGAGTTGCTCCCCGTATTGCCCCGGCGAAACCGAAGAGCTCGGATACGGGAGCAGCAGCGATGATGGTGACCTGGTCACCCTCCATCGGCATGTCCTCAATGGTGCATCTCCTGGAATTCAGTTCCCGGTTCACACCTCCCATCAGTTCATTGGGGACCGTCACGAAGATCTTCTGTTTGGGTTCCAGAAGTGTCGTTCCGGCTTCGACCATGGCCCCGTATATCCCGGACCTGCCAGCAGGTATGACCTGTCCCGGACCCCTGTGGATGGCATCCTCGTGGAGCTTTGCGTCCATCAGCTTCACGCATACGCCCATGCAGGGCTCCCAGGCCCTTGGACCCTTGGTCATTGCCTCTTTGAAGCTGTCGATGAGAAGCTCTCTGGTCTCATGGAGGTACTGGATACCTTTGGTGCAGTTGAGGAAGATATTGGAACCCGATATCCAGTAGACATGTTTCACATCCTCCTTTTCCATACCCAGACCTTCCAGCTGTTTGGCCATGGCCTTTGCGTCCTTGATCCTCTCGTCAGAGGGTATCTCTCCGGACCTGATAGCGTTCACGACCGCTTCCGGAAGAGGTTCGACCAGGAAATAGAACCTGTTGTGCTTGTTGGGTGATTTACCCTCGAACTCTCTCTGGGATCGTTTCATTATCGTCTCCCGATAGACCACGATGGGTGGGGAGGTCTTGACCTCTATCCCCTGCTCCTTCTGTATCCTGTATTCTGTTATCTCCAGATGTAGCTCACCCATCCCGGACAGCAGATGTTCTCCGGTCTCCTGGTTGATCTCGACCCTTAACGAAGGATCGGCCTTTGCGAGCATACGCAGGACCTCGACCAGTTTTGGTAGGTCCTTCATGTGCTTGGCCTCGACCGCAACGGTGACCACAGGTTCCGAAACGTGTACGATCTTTTCAAAGGCGTCGATATCGGGGTCGCCCGAGACCGTGGACCCGGCTATGGCAGATCTCAGACCCGATACCATCACGATATTGCCGGCTATCGCCTTCTCCACGGGTATCCTGTCCGGACCCACCGCCACGGATACGGCCTGTGCCCTTGCATTACCGGGCATACCTATGACAAAGAGCTCCTGGCCCCTTTCCACGGTACCCGAGAACAACCTGCCAGAGGCGATCTCTCCCGCGTGGGGGTCGATGATGATCTTGGTGACCATCATGACAGGTATGGAACGGGGATCACAGTGTACCATTGCCTTTCCGATCTCCGATCCCTCGTCGCCATGCCAGATATGAGGGATCCTGTACTTCTGAGCCTCGACGGGGTTCGGAAGATGCATGATGATCATATCCAGCAGGACCTGGTGAAGAGGCGCCTTCTTTAGCAACTCTTTCTGCCTTCCCTGGTTGAGATAGTCATATATGTCCTTGAAAGTGACTCCCTGCTTCTGCATGTAGGGAACGGAAATTGCCCAATTATGATATGCTGAACCAAAAGCGACCGTCCCACTCTCCGGGGACATGAACCATTTTCCCCTGAATTCCTGGGGGACCACTTTCGTGACCAGGTCGTTGACCTGTTTGATTATCTTAACGAACCTCTTCTGCATCTCCTCGGGTGTTACCTTCAGCTCGTTGATCAACCTGTCCACCTTGTTGATGAAGAGCACCGGTTTGACCTTCTCTTTCAGGGCCTGCCTGATCACGGTCTCCGTCTGGGGCATAACTCCCTCCACAGCACAGCAGACGATAACACATCCATCAACTGCCCTCATCGCCCTTGTCACATCCCCACCGAAGTCCACATGACCCGGTGTGTCGATAAGATTGATGAGATGGTTCTCTCCCTTGTAGGTATGGACCATGGACGCATTGGCAGAGTTTATTGTGATGCCCCTTGCCTGCTCCTGCTCGTCGAAATCCAGGAGTAGCTGCTTCCCTGCAAGTTCCTCCGACATCATTCCGGCACCCGCGATGAGGTTATCGGAGAGAGTGGTCTTTCCGTGGTCGATATGCGCGGCTATGCCTATGTTCCTGATGTAACTGGGCTTGTCCATTATCTTCTGGGCTTCTCGGATATTGTCTTCTCTTCTTCCCATGTTCACCAACTCGCTGGTTTGATTCGGGTTCCAGATCACCTTGGTTGGGCTCAGTGGGCCGATTTGGCGACCCTTTCGGCCTCGTCCCTCTTTGATACGGCAAAGCTCTGGATGTCACCCTTTGAAGCTGCGATCAGCTCGCTTGCAAGACACTCGGAGATCGACTTTCTGTTCTTGTGGGATGCCTTGATAGTGCCGATGGAGATGTTACGAAGGGCCATATCAAGCCTCCTGGCGGGAGCTGTATCAACGGCTTTCGGGACGGATATTCCGCCGAACTTGAGCCTGGTGACCTCTTCCCTCGGCGCGGAGTTCTCGATGGCCCTTACAAGGACCTGGACCGGGTTCTCCTTCATTCTCTTCTCGATCAGCTGGAAGGCATCCAGGACGGTCTTGTAGCTCTTCGTCTTCTTGCCGGTAAACCTTTCGGTCCTCATCATGTTGTTTATCAGCCTTTCAACGATGGATATCTTGTGCTTGTGAAATGGTTTGTTGGCGTGCCTGGCACTTGAGTGAGGCACATAGGATGGTTCAAGGTTGATGAACGCTTTCAGACTGGGGTCCTCCACAACCACTTCCTTGGAATTGTATCTACCAAATACCAGATCTTCGGGGAAAGGCCCCTCGTCCTTGGGTTTCTTGACGGATCTCTTCTTTGTGGTCTCCTTGGGGGTCTCTTCTTCGGAAGTTTCCTCGGAAACCTCCTTCGCTATCCCTTCTTCCTCCATCGGAGCTTTATCGGTAGTTCCCTCAGGGGCATCTGACGGCAGATCAGGTACATCTTCGGCCCTCACCTCGACGGGAGGTTCTTTTGTGACCTCTTCCTTCTTGGCCTTTGGTGATGCTCTCTTCCTAGCGGGTTTCTCCAAAGCCTCCTCTTCCTTCTTGGTCTTTTTTGAGGTCTTCTTTTTCGGGGTTTCCTTTACCTTATCATCCACCGGGACCTCTTTCTGGGCCTCTTCCCTCTTCTCCTCTTGGGCCTTGGGGGCTTTTTCGACAACCTCTTCCTTCTTCTTTGGGGCCATTTCAAATCCTCCGATCATCGGACAGGTTTCTCCTTCCTGCCCCTTACCATCTCGTCGAGGGAAACGCTGTTCACCTTGATCACCTTGTATCTGACCCCGGGGATGTCACCATACGAACGGCCCAGACGTCCTCCTATCCCCTCGACCATGACCTCGTCATGTTCGTCAATGAAGTTTATCGCGCCGTTTCCCGGAGCAAAGGCAGTTATCTGCCTTCCATTCTTTATGAGCTGGATCTTGACGCATTTCCTGATCGCTGAGTTTGGCTGCTTTGCCTCCACACCCACTTTCTCGAGGACGATACCTCTTGCTTGTGAACTACCCTGAAGAGGGTCCGACCTCTCCTTGAGCTTGAGGACACGTCGTTTGTAATAACGGTCGCTCCACCTCTTCTTCTGGGCGTCCTTTCTCAGCTTTCTGGCGGTGAACAGTCCCTTTGCCATATGGGAACACTCCTGTTGGATACCTGCGGGGTTACTTGAATGTAGTATAAATATGTTTGGCAGGTATCGGAGAGACACCAAAGAGCCACCCAGTATATGAATTTTTACCAGAGGGAATGGGAGTGGAACGATGCCGATGATGTACGTTGAGACCCATCGGTCAGAGTTTTCGCCTGAGAAGGTAATAGAGGAGACCCATCGTAAGGATCATGATCAGAATGAACGCCGCAAGACTCCAATATGGGTCCCTCCAGAAAGGGACCTCCGGGGGTACGGACCCTACTTCCACTTCGATCTGTTTCAGGTCGTCCTCAGGATCCGCATCCTTCCATCTGTCATTATTTTCAACGGTGACGGTCATCTGATAATCTCTTTCCTTCTCGAGTACGATGTTCTTGAAAGAGACGTTCATCACCTCACCGGGGGATATCTCCGTAACGTTCATGGTAAGGTTCCGTTTTACTCCCGATGTCCTGTCAAGCACCACCAGGGTCATGACGGCAAGGTCAGCGGTGGTGTTCCCACCGTTCAATATGGTGACCGAACAATCATAATTTCCCGGTTGGACCTTGGTTCCAACCGTTCCCACCCCTTCCGATACCAGGTCCATATCAATGACCTTAAGATCAATGAACCCGACCACAAGACCCGTTGTCAAGGTCAGGACCAGGTCCGGCGCACCAGGTCCCGGTTCTTTTCCTTCCGACAGGGTGATCTTGAGAAGATGATCTCCGGGTTCCTCGAACTTCCAGGATAGCTGACAGAACTTGTCTTGATATTTCGATATTATGAACTGTCTATCCAGCACGACCTTGTCGTCGATCCACAGGTTCGCATTGAAGGTATCGCTCTCCAGAAATCCGAAGGACCGGACCGTGAAAGATATCACGACCTCCCGGCCAGCGACGATGATGCTCGGCTGCAGTTCCAGGGAACCATTGACCAGGAATATCCCTCTTGACACCGGTGCTCTGCCTATGGACAATGTCAGGGTAACGATATCGCTGGTCGATCCACCGGGACCATCAGATGAGGCCATAACCTTGAATTGGAATATCCCGCTTGGAACCGGATAGATCACCCTGACCACTATCTTGACAAAATCGGTAAAACCCGGGTCTATCGAAAAATTCTCGGGAAGTACCAGGATAATATCTCCTCTTTCCGTCCAGTCCAGGCTCGAGAAGCTCACAACGTCCACACCATTGCCATGATTGGCCAGTATCAGATGGTATTCGATATCTTCCGTTCCATTGAGAGCGGGTTCCTCTATCTCCCTGTATGTTGATGCGGGCGATGGTTCTATTAGCTCGATCTGATAGAACTGATCAACGAAATAATCTAGCTCGACAACGGTCCGATCATCAGTGAACTGCCCGGAGAGAAGCATTTCCAGGGCATCCGCGGTTGGTGGGGAGCTCGAGAGGACCAGAAAACCCCTTTTCTCGCCTGCACGAGATAGCGTGGGTACGGATATCTGCAGGGATACTTCCCATTGTTGAGCAGGCCCAAGCTTGATATGTGTGAGTTCTCCCTCCGTGATCAGGTCCGATCCCGTAAGGAAATATAGATCGGTCTCTTCCTCCACATTTCCCTTGTTATGGACAGAGACGTCCAGAGGTGATCGTTCTCCGGGTTCCAATCTCCCTGAGACCATCCCCTCGACCGTCAGGTCAAGGTCCCGTCTGGAGTTGACGTTGAACTTGAAGGTCTTGTCCAGGACCAGGCCCCCACCAAAAAGACGGACCGTTATCCAGCCTTCCCCGGAAGGGGAGGATGAGGGTATGGAGAGGATGAGCTTTACCGGTAAAGTGTCCTCTCCATCTCCGTTCAAAAGCAGTATCCCAGGTTCGACCCGAACATCGCGTGCCATATCCAGAAAGCCTGATCCGTCGATGGCCTCGATCCTGACGGGAATGGGTTCGTCGCCCTCCTTGACCTTGGAGAGCAACGTTATATCGAACTGTACACTGTCTCCCGGGTCCGACCTCTGGACCGTGTCCGTGTACGAACCTATAGCGAAAGGTTCGATATTGACCGTTTCCTTGCCGATAATAACAACATCGTCGATAACATACCCGGTCTCCTCTATTCCGGAAGGATGATATTCGAACTTCAGCTGGATGGTCCTGCCCTGGTATTCACCGAGGTCCAGACCGACCAGTTCAAGGTCCCCCTGGAGGAAGGGTCTCTTTGATACATCCCATATAACATTGGTGGTGTTGCCTGTCAGGTTCACCCAATATCCTTTTGGGTCCAGCAGAGGTTCCCAGTCTCCCCACCCACTATCTGTCCCGTATCTGATCCAGTGGTATATACCACCGTTACCGGATGGACACGATCTGGTCATGTTACCTCTGTATTTGTAGAGCAGGTAGATCTGGGGTCTGCTCAGGCCGAGAAAACTGTCCCATGGGTCTGGATTGAACCTGGAAAGGTTCAATGCAGGTGATATGAGAGAATACACTCCCGTCAGGGGTGAGAGACCTGTCGTGTCGTTGCCTACCCAGAATGCCGTATCCGGTGAATGGAGTGTCTCATGGCCCTGAGCAAGAGTGTGGTTGCTGACATGCCATCGCATACCGGTCTCACCCAGGTCCTCTTCCGATGTCCAACCGTCCATGGAGGAGCAGTCCCAGGCGTCCGTTCCTACCCACAGGCCATCCGTGATCGTTTTCTGGTCGAGACTGTATTGAATACCGGCCACAAGTGTCCTTTCGGTGTATGGTCTCGGGTCACCGGGAAGGTGGATTGTGATGTTCATGACGTAAGCTCCGGCATACCTGGGAACCCAATTGAATTCCAATACGCTCGACAGGGTACCGTCGCCTGGACCAAGTGACGCAAGTGTCTGGTCCCTGAACATTACCCGCCCCTTATCGAAAGAGAAACCCTTATGTGCGTCATACCAGTACAACGTCAGGTTCACCTCGATGCCCGTGAATGGTGCATCCGCGGTATTCCTCAATCTCACCTCTATCACGGTCGTCCTGTTGACCATACCGAAACAGAGAGGGCCCCACTGGGAGATCCCACCCGATACTATCCGAAGATGCTCCTTCGAGATCGTCACAAGGCTCCTTGAAGGGGGTGTGACATCGTCATCTGATGACCCGGCATCAGATGCAGTCGCACTCAGGAGAGGTGCGCTTAATAATAGGGTGATGACCAGAAGCGTCCAGGTCTTCATGACACGAAAGGCCATGTGATTGAAAAAAGGTCTGAGTTCAAAAAGATATCGGATATATGAGCCCCCAATCGTTCATATACCAGCCCGGTCCAACAGATAATGGACTATTGTGATTGCCATGTGTGTATGCAGGACCTTGTCCCCCACACGAAAACGTTGTCCGGGCCTCCGCTCCATGATCGATGCTTCCTCGTTTGTAAGGTTCTGGTCATCCGACAGGATGAACATCATCGGCCTCCCACGGAGGGACCCGGCGAGGTCCGGTGTCAGCTCGATACCTTTTTCGTCCATTTCCATCAGCCCTCCCTGGAAGCTCTCGATTATATCTTCCAATCCTGCCCTTGCCAATGTTATTCCGGGTGATGGGAAGACAACGGCCCCTCTCTCCTGCGAAAGTGAGCAGGAGAGGCATTTCTTCATGAGTGCCGTTCCAGCCCTCTCATCAGGATTGAGATACTTGACCCTTTCACCGTTCACTGACAGGAGCTTGGGAGGATCCTCAGGACCCAATAGCAAAATATGGATGGTCGTGTCCCTTCGCATTGAATGAGATAGGAACAGGGCCGAGGTGATGGCCCTG
The DNA here is from genome assembly GCA_016928095.1 of Thermoplasmatota archaeon. GTDB lineage: Archaea > Thermoplasmatota > Penumbrarchaeia > Penumbrarchaeales > Penumbrarchaeaceae > JAFGLL01. Next base: position 40,820 of record JAFGLL010000061.1, on the reverse strand, counting down.
GACACACCATCCCATCTTCCGGAAGCTCCGCACAGATCATTAAGGGGGATCCGATCATCGGATCGAGCTCTGTGTGCTATCATGAGGTAGTTCCTGCTCGAGGTGCTCAGCACCTCTTGAAGGTCGAGCATGGTGCTCTCGGGATGAACCCTCATTTCTTTTCCTTCTTGGACTTCTCTTCCCTCTTCTCCTTCTCTTCCTTTTCGAAATGCAGACGGGCCTTCTCCTTCCTTCGTATCGCGATCTGGGTCGTTCGTATCTTCTCCTGATACCTGAGTCTCGCCTTGGACCAGCCATCCTTGTCGATCTTGCCTTTCTTGTGGTATTCCCTTGCCTCCTGGAGCTTTTCCTCACATTTCACGATATCCAGCTTCAATTTATCGATATCCTTGGTGAGCTTCTCTATCTTACCCATCTGAACACACCTCACATTTTCTGATTGACCATAGTCCTTACTGAGATCAAAAGTTCCTCTTTCCTGGCCATCATCGTCACCACCTCTGCCTCCATTCTTGCCACGTGACCCTCATCCTTGATCGAAGCTAGGTTGGTCCTGATGTTCATAACGGCTCCGTCCAACCCGGCTCCTGCCATGTCTGCCCCCACACCAACATCCGATATGGAATTCTTGTTCCCCTTTTCGGCGATCTCCACGCTAGCCTCAAGGACCTTCAAACACACCTTCGCAGTCTCAAGGGGGGTTGCTATGGCTTTCTTGTACCCTTCCTGTATGGCCCTTGACCTGGCTGCCTTTTCTTCCTCGCTATCTTTTGGTAGTTTGAACGCCTGCATCACATCGTTGAAGGCATCTGTATCCTCATCCACAAGGTCTAAAAGACGTTTCCTGAGCACGGAGACCTTTTTGCCACTGGCCCTCATCTCGTCCCAGACCTCCTCGTATCTCTTTTTACCGTATGTCAGGTTGCATACCATCTCCATCAAAGCTGCACCCAGAGCTCCGGAGAGTGCTGCCACGCTGCCTCCACCAGGTGCGGGGGAATCTGAGGCCAGCACATCCATGAACCCTTTCAGTGTCATCTTTGCCAGGGGGCCACTCTCCGTTACCATATCCTCGATGACCTTCTCATCGGCCTTGAACTGGTACAACTGGTTCAATCCGAGCGAGGCGATGGCCAGCTCGACATACCCATCATCTCCGGATATGCTCTCCCCCAGTTTGGAAGCATAGAACTTACCAGCCTTAATGAGTGAATCCCTCGGAACGAGACCGACTATCTCCGAGCCTGTAACATCAGCGCCAAGTTCTCGGGCTTCTTCGCGGCAGGCTTCGAAGACATCATGGAGATCGACATCATCATGATCAAGAAGGTTCATCGAGACCTGGGCTGTATCTTCATTGTACATCATTCCGCCCGCTTGAACCCCCCTGAACCTTCCGGGGACCCTTTCCGGTCTACCGTCAGGACCGATCACCTTCTCCCCATTCTGGTCCTTCTTCAACACCCCGCTCTCCCTTATCTTTCCGGATATCTCGGAGGCGATCGACTTGTCGGATGTGTTCAGGTTCACATTGTACGCTATGAGTATCTGACGAGCTCCCGCGGCAGTTACACCACTTTTCGGAATGAATACCGGGTCGCCGATATCGGGTCTGAAAATCGGGTCCTTGAGCTTCTTCTCCAGAGCCTCATATTCGCCTTTACGTATGTTCGGAAGGCTCACCCTGTCGGGACGCTGAGCCGAGTTCGCATAAAGGAAGACGGGGATACCAAGCTCTTCCCAGACACGCGCCCCGAACCTTCGTGCAAGTTCCGAGCATTCATCCATCCCGATCCCCTTTATCGGTATGAAAGGACACACGTCCAGTGCACCCATTCGGGCATGTTCGCCCTTGTGTTTCCGCATATCTATAAGCGCATATCCCACCCTTGCTGCCTGAAAGGCCGCCTCTAGTACATTTTCGGGTTCTCCCACGAAAGTGAAGACCGTTCGGTTGAAATCATATCCGGGGTCCATGTTCAACAGTGTCACTCCCTTCACGCTCTTGACGGCTCCGGATATGGCCTCCAGAACGGTCAGGTCCCTGCCTTCGCTGAAATTGGGAACACATTCCACCATCCTTTCCATGTTACCACCATTGAACTTTCTGGTCCCATCGACCATGCTTGAACGGACCTAACGGGAATAAGGTACATAAATCCTTCATATCGATGGATCCGTTTCACGAACGTCGGGTAAATTAATTTAATAGAGAGGTAAAATTACCCCTATGCAAAAAGAGAGGGTAACCACTCCCTTTCCAAGACAGGGTACAACGATCCCGGCGACCCTGTCCATCCTGATGTTGATCATGGGTCTTGGACTAATCATGGCTCCCTGCTCAGGCACCGACACACCCGAGGGTTTCTATTCCATGGAGGATATCATGGGGTCCTATCCTTCGATCATAATCAAAGAGGGGAACGAATACCATGTGATCCGAAACCTAGACATACCTGCCTCAAAGCCGTTATTCCTCGGTCCAGGCACAAGGGTGCTTTTCGAAGAACATGTCTTTTTGAACATGACCTGCGCCCCTCTATTTCAAGGGACGGTCCTCGAACCGGTCTATCTCGGACCGGTCCGATCAGGCAGTATATGGGGCGGGATCAATCTTATGGAAGCTGACCCCTCAGCCTCTCCATTGATAATGAACACGACCTTCGAAGGAGCGGAGATCGCGGTCCGTTCCCACTCCTCGGACCTGAGAATGTTCGATACTGCTATCCTGAATTCAACGAGGAACGGACTGGATATCAAGGGTCCGATGGGGAGTGGAAGGTCCCTTGTTGTCGAGAGGACCCATATCGAGAATTCCACATACTACGGGATCCATTTGCTGAAGGTCGAGGCCTCGCACCTTGAAGAACTCACGATCGCGGAATGTGGTACAGGGATCAGGTCCTACATGTCGGAGGTGTATCTGGGTGGATCGCGTATATCGGATTCCAGACAGATAGGCATCAATTCCGTGGACTCGACCATAGAGGGATATGGATTGGAACTGGTCTCAGGAACGACCGGAACCTCGCACCAGCTATTATCCCTTAATTCTTCGATATCAATAACGAATGGGCTGATAAGCGGAGCGAACGTGGGTATCTCATCCCTTACCAAGACCACGCTGGAACTTGACGGGGTCTTGATCGAGGAGAGTTATTCCGACGGGATACAGGCATTGGGTGCTCACCTTGATATTGTGAATTCGGATATCATCTATTCCGGAGAGAGTGCCCTTCACCTGGTCCAGACAACCCTGGATGTTTCCGATACATCCTTCAATAACAATGGAGGTGGAACGGAAGACCTGGTATTCTCCACCGTCTATTCCGAAGGATCTTCCGGTCGGTTCGAGGAATGCACATTCACCGGTTCAGGATATGCACATATCAGTGCTATCTCGTCACACTTCGTCGTTGGTAACTCGACACTGGGTTCGATAATCAATTACAAGATGACACTGGACGAAGGCTCCAGGATAGATATGGTGGATACCCTTCCACCCTCCGAGATATCGTTCATCGATGATGGATCGTCCATCAGGTACGTCATCACAATGGACGTATCAGTGAACGAGTACCCGACATTGGACCCCGTGGCCGGAGCCCAGATCGATCTGAAGAATGTCGACGGAACATGGATGGGATCCTCTCACACCGGTCTTGACGGTACCTCCGCAGATGTATCGATCATGGTCTTCCAAAGGGACATCTCCGGTGTTTATTCCCACTTGCCGATCACGGTCATTGCAATGAAGGACGGATACGAGGTGACATCGGGTGACATATCGGATCCCACCGATTCGATCACCCTGACGCTTTACCCTCCCAACGAAGGTCCCCATATCACTCTCACAGGGCCGGTGAACGGAACCAAGGTCTCGGGTTCGGTCCTCATCGAAGGGGATATCGAGGATGATCTGGGGATCTACGGGGTCAAATTCAGGTTCGATGAAGGGGCCTACCGTACGTATTCTATCTTCGACTCCCTGCTCGGAGGGCATTTCAGGATCGAAGTTTCCACAGGCAATATCTCAGGAGGACTTCACACAATATGGGTACACGCTTTCGACGGAACCCATATTTCCACCCCGGAGAGGAGGACGATCATGGTGCTGGACCCAAGATCGAACGATACTGATGAGGACGGCATACCGGACATCGATGAGGATAAGAACGGGAATGGCATCGTTGATACTGGCGAGACCGATCCCAACGATCCTGATACCGACGGGGACGGTCTTATTGATGGAATAGAGATAGACATGAGCGACGGAAACGCTACCGATCCGCTGAACCCTGACACCGACGGTGATTTCCTGAAGGATGGTTTCGAGGACCAGAATGCCAACGGTCGTGTGGATGACACCGAAACGGACCCGAATGACCCGGATACGGACGGGGACGAAGTGAACGATATGGACGATCATTTTCCACTGGACCCCAACAGGTCAAGGGATGATGATGCCTCTGATGATCCCATAATGGTGATCATTATGGCCACCCTTCTGCTAATGGTCCTTATCATCGCCGTATACCTCTTCATCATAAAGACAAGAGGTCGACCTTCAGGTGAGAGCGATAGGATCAGATCCTCCAGAACCAGGTCCAGGAAGGCATCCAACGAACTAAATAACGACCAAAAAGGACCTTCTGCAAGGAGAAGATGAAACATTGACCGCCACGGATCGCCAAAGAACATTTGATATTGGTAATTGCCAGGTCATACTGCTGGGAACCATCAAAGGACTTGTTTCGGAAGGGCTCTTGGTCCGCGAGACTTATGAAGGGTTCAGGCCAGAGATGCTCTGCTTGCACATAAGCAGGGAAGAGATCAGGGGCCTAAAAGCCGTGGTCAACGGTAAGATCAAGAATACTTTCCTCTCCACCACCGAGAAGATATATGCAAGGGAAATGTCCAGATTCGGAGAGGTCCAGGTCCCACCGCCTTCCCTGGTGGAGGCATGCAGGATATCGTTGAAGGATAAGATACCCCTTGTCCCTCTTGATATGGATGATGGATCCTTTTCCAAACAATATACCGAATTGATAGGCGGGACCACATTGGTCAGGCAATCCCTTCGTTTGAAGAGGATCAACCGGCGGAAGTTCCGATCGGACACTCCCGAAGGCCTCGCCATCGAGTGGGACCGATCAATAAACCGGTTCAGAGGGTTCAGGAGACTTGAGGAGAAAAGAGAAGAGAACATGGCATCGGGGATACGCTCGGTCTGCAATGGTCACTCTCGTGTCCTGGCGGTACTGGAATACGAGAGGATGAGCGGGATAATATCTCACCTGACGGTATGATGTATCCCATCGAGATTTTCCGATGTGAAGATACAGGGAGACAATATAAAGTAGATGTTCCCCCATCTATCGTGACGAGCCCGATCAATGGGCGAGGCGGTAAAAGGATGAGCGTGGTCGAGGAGAGCGGTCATTATTTCTTTCAGACCCCCTGGAAGAACATTTTCCTCTGGCACTTCATGGAGGTGGAAAGAGAAGCGCTCATAGCCACTCCGACCATGGATACGGATCTTCTGAGGAAGATACAATCGATACTTATCGCCAGGTCAAAAAAGAAAATGGCCGTTCGACTGTTGCTACGATTCTCCGAGGCGGATTTCATCACCAAGGGGATCGACCCCGAGGTCCTTAGGATACTCGCCCTTCTCCTTGGCGAACCAAATTCCAATATGGAGATCCGTTTCCTCCCGAACCTGTCCCTCTGCGCGATCGTAATGGATGGAAAAAAAGCCATCATTGCCACAGGCGACCTCTCTTCGGACCAGCTTCTGAACGATATAGGCTATGGACATCTGATCATCGGAAAGGACATGGTGGACAATCTTCTGGAGGACATGAACGCACTCTGGGAGAGATCGACAAAGGTAAGCTCAGAGGAGATCCTTGATTACATGGTCCTTATCAAAGAGAGGTCACAGTCGAGAGTATCCCATCATAGACCGGAGAGCGGACCATCCGGGACCCATGCCTGGGACCTGGTCCATCTGGGATCTGCCATAGAGCCTCTTGGTAAGGACAGGCCGGAACCCCACCTCGAGGAAACAAAGAAGATCACCAGGGAGCTTCTGGTTAGAGCAAGGGAAGCACTGGAGGGGGACACGACAGAAACCGCTCTTTTCTATATCGAGGAAGGTCTTGTCCTTGACAGTGATAACCCCGATCTACTTCTGGAAAAGGGAAAGGTCCTGTACGGTTCGGGTCAATACGAAAAAGCAATTTCGTGTTTCAACAGGGTCCTGGACAAGAACGAAGAGAACCGAGATGCATGGGCCTACTCCGGTATGTGCCATCATGAGCTTAGCGATATCGAGGAAGCATTGTACTCGTATGACCAGGCTACGGACATCGATCCTCAATATTATCCCGTTTGGATCAAAAAAGGCATCATAATGGGTAAAACGAAGGGACGTGAGGAGGATGGCCTGAAATGCCTTGAATACGCATTGACACAGGACCCGTACAATGAAGAGGCATGGTTCAACAAGGCACAGATACTGGAGCAGAGGCTGAGCAGGATGGAGGAATCGATCCTTGCTTACAGGTCACTCCTCAGGATCAACCCCAACCACGTTGTGGGATCCTTCAGGATGGGGTTGATCTCCTACAAGAAGCTGAAGGATGTGAAAAAGGCAAAGAAATATTTCGACAAGGTGGTCGAGGCAGATCCCACACATATCCATGCCTGGATGTTCAAAAGCGAGATAGCCGAAAAGGTTGAAGGAGATATTGAAGCTTCCCTGCAATTCCTCGAGAATGCGCGTGAGGCCAATCCTGAAGCCCATGAGATCCTCCATCGTATCATCGACATGCACCTGAGATGTAAAAGGGAACTCAAGGATACTATCCAGGTCGCCGATGAGCTTCTCCTGTTGAGGCCTCACGACCCCCTGGCTCTCTACGTTTCCGGGCTCGGCGCCCTGCATCTGAAGAACGATCCCAATAAAGCACTGGAGTTCATGAACGAGTCCATCAGGTCCGATCCGAAGAACATAAGCATGATAATCTCCAAAGCGAACATACTTGCAGAACATCTCGATAGGACATCCGAGGCGGTCACACTATTGAAGAACACGATAAAAAGGAACAACCAGGAACCCGAACTCTGGAAGGAACTCGGGATACTGTACTTCGAATCATTGTATGACCCGGAGGAAGCGCTCAACTGCTTTGACATGGTTACAAAGATGGATTCGGACCGCTCGGATGGATGGTTTAACAAAGGAATGGTCCTATCTCGGGGTTTCGAAAAACATCAGGAAGGATTGAAATGTCTGGACCAGGCGACCCGTCTCGATGATTCGAACTATCTGGCATGGCAGGAGAAGGGAAGGATCCTTACCGAGGAATACAACCTCATCGATGACGGAATGAAATGCTACCAGAAGGCTCTGAAGATAGAACCCGAGAACGGAGAGGTCCTGTCCTCCATGGCCAAGGCCATCAGGCTCAAGGGAGAGCTGGGTTCGGCCATCGAACATTATAGAAAAGCTATCTCCGTGGATCCGGCAAATATCAATACATATCTCGACCTCACGGAGACCTGCATCGCCATGGGGTCTCTCGATCAAGCTCACGTCACCTTGACCTCGGCGCTCCAGATCGATCCCAGGAATGAGAGGGTCTGGATGCTCAAGGCCAATGTTTTCAGGCAGCAGAACGAACCGATGAAGGCACTCGAATGTTACAAGAGGGTCCTGCGATTCAATCCCGATAACCATGATGCTCTTGACAGGAAGACCTCCGTCGAAGCTCAGCTTGAGAGGGGGGGGGAGAACCCGACAGTTTGAGATGGGGTGTTTTTAAGACCATAACCGGTCTCCGTCAGATATCCTTGATGGGACCTTCTTTTTTCAGGGACCCCATCCATGTGGACACATTCGATAGATGTTAAATAACCATATGAATATCTGTATTCATGGATGAAGTGAATAGAGATAGCTGTTTCGGGGTCGAGCAACTGGATAATATCACGCTGGGCCGACTGTTACCTGGAACCATGGGGCTGTTCTACGGCCCGGCCGGATGTGGCAAGAGTTCCATGTTGTATCATTTCCTGTTTCAAGGTGCCAGTCTGACAAATGATGTCTGCCTGATATCCAACGAACCACCGGGAAGACTGTCAAGTCATATATCCTCGTTCAAAACCCATCAGCCCAATTGGCTGAAGGACGGATACATATCGATCTTCAACATCCAGGACCTGATGGGTTTGATAGGACTTGACCTTGAAAGCTCCGGACCGGACGATGTGGACCTGTTCTTCTCACTGTTGGTCCAGATCATAAAGCACCTGGATGCTAAAAGACTGGTCATCGACCCAGTCAATCCGATCCTCGACCTCCTGGAAAAATGGAACAAGCTGTTCTTCATGCAGAAGCTCAAGGGCAAACTGATGGAGATGGGAGTGTCAACGTTCATCGCACTGGATACCGGTTCATCACTTGAGGAGATGAAGGTTCCGACCATGCAACATCAGATCTTCGACATCATTGTCGGTTTCAGGAAGGAGAGGGAACCCCCCGTGATAATGAACACGCTGACCATTGAGAGATGGAAGGGGTCACCTCACGCCAGGAACACTTACGTGATAGACATATCCAAGGAAGGTGTGTTCCTTGTTCCCCGCATAAAACCCCTGGAGGTGAAGTAGATGCTGATCGAGGAGGTAATGTCCATCCCCAAGCCCGCTCTCAGACCAGGTGCTCAGGTCCTCGCGTATGCTTCCGGAGAAGCCTACATAAAAGAATTCGCGGAGATCATAGAGCACCTTGCGAAGAGGCAGGGACGGAGAGGTATCCTGATCTCCACCCAGTGGTCCGCGAATGCTCTTACGAGAAGGATATCTCTTTCAAAAATGCCGAGGATGGGCCTGAAGGTGATCGATACGATATCGCTCTCGCTGGGTTCCCGCATCAGTTCGGGGGATGATTTCGTTTTCCTATCGACACCGGTATCTCTGGAGTCCATCCTCATAGAGATCGAAAGGATACTCAGATCACAGAACAATGAGTGTTCCTTTCTGGTGCTGGACTCGTTCACAAGCCTGAAAAGGTACTATACCCAGGGGCAATTGAGCGAGTTCTTCCATTTCCTTCTCAACCGAATGCTGGAGGAGCAGCTCCTGGTAGTGATGTTCGACCAGGAGGCCCCGGAAGGGTCCAGAGTATCGATGGAGCTCTCCAGCACCATCGACCATACCTTCCTGATATCTCCAGGGGGTGGCAAGAAATGAAGCTGCTTGTGGGGAGTCAGAGCATATCCAGACGGATACAGAACAAGCTTGGGACCTCCAAACTGGTCCTCTTCAAGTTCGGCAAGGGAAGTGGAGGGGACACGCTCCTGAAACAGTTCTTCGACACACCGGAGGAGGATAACTATTCGGTAATGATCTCCACCCACCAGACAGGGGGTGAGATGATGGAGGAAATGGCTGACCTGGGGATCGAGAGCATGCCTGAACTGGTCTCCATACTTCCCTTGATCGACAGGAGACTGTCAGCACTCCAAAAAAGGGACAGGTTCATCTCCGAGGGGATCATGGTCACTGACCTCCTCGAGATATCATCCAACTCAAGCGACAGGACCATCTCCATGGGACCTCATCTGGAAATACTCTCGAAGCTCACGGAGATAATAACCAAACAGGTCCTTCCCTTCAGGTTGGTCCTGGACTCCCTGGTCGACCTCGTCGAGGAGACATCAAGTGAAGAAGTGATCGACAGGATGAGAATGCTCAAGAAGGCCTTGAGGGAAAAAGGAGGGTTGGCCCTGATCGGGTGTCCCCTGGACGACCATGGCCTCTCCGGGCAGGAGACCACACTTTTCGATGCTGTCATCGAGGTGAGAGCGGAGAAGAGGGGGAATAACTGGTCAAGGTCGTTTACATTTCTCAATATCAAAGGGTCCATCGAACCTCCGGAAGAGTTCCCTATCACCATGACGACGGACATACCCACAGCCATGGAGGTCGAGTGAGAAAATTCTATTTTTCCAATATTTATAAAAAATCGAGGTTAACCTTATATTCCATACAAACCTGCTTTTTTCATATGGGAGACCCACAGGACATCGGATACAGACCGGTCCCCGAGAGGTACCCGTATCAGGACATCCTTCAGATGGAAGGTAACTACGTACCCTATGAACAGTGGACATGTCCGATATGCGGGTCCAGGCAGATGACCATGTTCAACAACCTGATCTGCCAACAATATGATGAAAAGACCATGTCGGGCGACCTGAGGTACAAGACCCTAGCGGTCGGTAGATGTCTCAGTTGCGGCAGAGAGGTCCCCATGAAGTTCAGATGCATAAGGGAGGCTTGACCAAAGTTCCCCCTAATAGAGGTCAGGCCTCCTATCAGCAAGCGCCGGGATCCTTTTTCTGATGTTCCTTAGCCTCTCTGGACCTATGACCGTCCTGGCAAACCCTTCCTCCTGGTCGATGCTGCATAAAATATCTCCGAAGGGAGCGACGACCATCGAGTGACCACCCATCTCCGTGGTCCCATGTGATCCCGAACCACCTACACCGATAACGTAACATTGGTTCTCTATCGCCCTGGCTCTCAGAAGGGTTTCCCACTGGAAGACCCTGTACGCGGGCCACTGTGCGGGATAAACAAGGATATCAGCCCCTTCAAGGACCTGTTTCCTTGATAGTTCCGGATACCTGAGCTCATAGCATATCAGCGGTGCGATGATGGCACCGCCGATCTCGAATTGTACGAGCTTTTCCCCTCTCGTGAAGAACCTGTCCTCCCCCGCCCTTGAGAAAAGGTGGGTCTTGTCATATGTGGTCTCGACCCTGCCATCAGGACCGATCGACATGAACCTGTTGAAATATCTACCCTGGTCCTCGATCACAAGTGTGAACATTATATGGGTGGAGAGCTCAGCGGCTAGTCGACCTATGTCCGCCATCACTCTTTTCGAACTACCCGAGAGTTCCGGCAGGCGATCGTAGGGGAACCCCGTAGTGAAAACCTCCGGAAGCACGACCACATCCAGTGGTCCGTCATCGGCCGCCTTTCTGATCCATCCGATGGCTCGATCAAGATTGTGATCGACATCACCGATCGATATCCTCGGTTGAACAATGCATACAGCAAGGGGAGTGGTCCATCGGGTATCGAACGCTTCATCCATCTGGACACCACATGAGCCCTCTTACAGTATCTCCCTGATCTCCAGGACCATCCGACTTTTTGGAATGAAACCTGTCCTGGATCTGACAAGCTTCCCATCCTTGTAAAAGGCTATGGTAGGGATGGACTTGATCCCCATGGACATCGATGTCTTCATGTTCTTGGTCACATCGATCTTCCCGAAAGCGACACGGCCCTTCATCTCCTCCGCAAGCTGTTCGATAAGTGGAGCGATCATCTTGCAAGGGGCGCAGGACGGCCCCCAGAAATCAACAACAGCAACCTTGTATCTCCTGGTAAATTCCTCGAACGTGGCATCGGTCAGCTCCACTGTTCTGTCAGGCATGTCCAACGTATCACCCACCTTGATGTGCCACATTATGGATGTTGTGTATTTATTGTTTGTTCAAGCATCATTTTCCCCACATCTGGTAAATGCCGAACGATCGGAAAATCGAAAAAGGTGTAATAACCGTAAATGCTCTACCCCCCATGTAGATGAAGGGATATCATGCAGCTTAAATTGAACATGAAATGCCCCCTGTGCGGAGCGGAGGGCTCGCTGAAGGTATACAAATACCAAGAGGACCATATGAAACAGATGGCCGAGCTATCAGGTCAATGTATCAAATGCCCCATGGAGTTCGAGTATATCGTAAAAAGCATCGACAACATGATCAAGCTGAGAGACCTGGTGTACGAGGATAGCTGATGATATATCATCATCCACGAGATCTCCAACTGAAAACAATTTATGAGTTGGTTCCAATACCTCTTCGATATCCATGCACCTGATCTCCAACGAATTGACATGTATCCGATGTGTGGCATGCGTTGGGTCATGCCCTGTCGGCGCTATCCGTTTCTCGAACAACAGGATATTGGTCCTGGGCGAGCAATGCCTGGGATGCGGTCTATGCATCCGCCTCTGTCCCGTGGGCGCTTTGTACGACGGAGGCGAGATCAATGAATGAAGAGAAGGTGGTGGATTGCCTTGTCATAGGGGCGGGGCCAGCGGGAAGTGTTACTGCCAGGGAGGTCGCGAAAGGCGGTTGGTCGGTCCTCATGGTGGAAAAGCGACCGGAGATCGGGGTCCCGGTAAGGTGCGGGGAGGGTATATCAAAACAGCTCCTTGACATGATAGGTCTTGAAAAGGACCCCTCATTCATTTCCGCCGAGATGGACGGTGCAAAGATCATCTCACCCGGCGGACATGTATTGACCCTTGGACCGGAGATCGCTGGACCGGAGGTCGGGTTCATCATCGAGAGGGAGGTCTTCGATCAGAGGCTCGCCAAAATGGCTGCAAGGGCCGGAGCCGAGATATGGGTGAGGGCCGAGGCCGTCTCCTATGAGGATGCCGGGGATGGGGTCGTTGTGGGGATCAAGCTCATCTCGGGGGCCATATCCGTCAAGGCCAGGGTCGTCGTGGCCGCCGACGGGTTCGAATCCCTTATCGCGAGATGGGCAGGTATCGAAACGAAGTTGGACATAAAGGATATCGATACGTGTCTGCAGTACGAGATGGTAGGGATTGAAACGGATGACAGGTACACAGAGTTCTTCGTCGGGAGAAGATATGTTCCTGGCGGATATGTATGGTGCTTTCCCAAGGAACACGGAATAGCCAATGTGGGCCTCGGTGTGAACGGCCTATTCGTTAACGAGGCCGGAGATACGAAAAGATACCTGGACGATTTCATCGCGAGTAACCCGAGGTTCTCCAAGGGGAAGATAACGGAAATAAACGGAGGAGGCGTCTCGGTGTCCCTTCCGCTGGAGGAGACCGTGGCCGACCATCTGGTCATCGTTGGGGATGCAGCAAGGATGATAGACCCACTTACCGGAGGGGGGGTTTACAACGCTTGCTATGCGGCCTTGCAGGCAGGGAAGACCATCTGCGAGGCCCTGGAGAAGAACGACACATCAAAGGCTGCTCTTGAACCCTATGAACGGAGGTGGAGGGACGGGCTGGAGATGGAGATGGCCCGAAATTACATTGCCAAGGAGAAGCTCTTGGAGGTCTCGGACGAGACCCTGGACAAGGTGATATCGGCCATCTCGGGATATGATATGAAGGATATAACCACCGAGGAGATCCTCAGGGCAGTGGGTTCGAGATATCCGGAGGTCCTGAAGGTGCTCGGGGGCCTTATGTGATCGTGGTTCGTTTTTAATACCATCTCTTCCATACCGACCATGGTGATGATATGACCACATATGCGAAGATAGAGACGAACTACGGCGATATGGTTGCAATGCTCGAGACCGAGAGGGCTCCGATCACTACCCAGAACTTCATAAAGCTTGCCAATTCCGGATTTTACAATGGATTGATATTCCACCGGGTCATCCCTGATTTCATGCTGCAGGCAGGATGTCCGAAGGGTACGGGTACCGGGGGACCAGGGTACAATATCAAGGACGAGTTCCATCCCCAGCTCAGGCATGCCAAGGGGGCTTTATCCATGGCCAACGCCGGTCCGAACACCGGAGGATCACAGTTCTTCATCGTGACAAAGAACGGAGGCACCCCATGGCTGGACAACCATCACAGTGTTTTCGGCCACCTCATACAGGGGCAAGACGTCGCCGATCGGATCCAATCGGTTCCCAGGGGCGCAAATGACAGACCCACCACACCGGTCCAGATGAAGAAGGTCACGATCTACCAGCAGTAAGGTCGGGTCCTTCCGTCGAACAATATCTCACAGGTTTGTACAGCGGGACATCCGCCGGTGGAGATGGAAGACACCCTAAGAGGCCGGGGGTAACGCGCCTTCCGATACCAAACCGCCAGCAGCTTCGGGTTTCAAAGGAGGTAGACCTTCCGGGGGCGGACCTGGTGGAAGCGGTTGATCCTGGGCTTGGGGTTTACCATACATCTGTTCCGCTGTCATGGGCTTTTGTGTATTGCCGAATATCATATCATCCAGCGACTGGTCCGGAGGAGGTATGTAAACGGGAGGGAGCTCTTCCTTCTTCTCCTTCTTCACGAACATCAATATTACCAGGACCACCACAGCCACCACGATCAATACCAGCAGGATCACCGGGATGATAATTACCAGAGGGTTGAGATCATCATTTCCATCCACCTCACCATCGGAGGTGCCCACATCCACCTGAGGCACCTTTGCACCGAACCCTGCGGCATCCCAGGATTTTATTATGGTTATCCTGCCGGAACCCTCGGTCACCGTGGTCTTCATATCCGCGGTCACGTAAATGACGAAATCGGGATCGATGTTCATCTCGTCCAGCTCGGCGACGGTCAGTGTTATTTCCACACCCATCTCGGTATCCAGCTTGCGTATGGACGGGACCTTGTCAGTGATCGGATAGTATATCACCGATATCTGCCTCAGATCGAAGGATATCTTGTTGTAGCGATAGTTCGATGTGGGGACCGGGAAATTGTAGGTCGGGATATCCGAATCCTTCGGGGCCACCTTATCCTCCACGAAATCCGGTTTCAGGAAATAGATATTGAGGACCGGTTCCTGCAGGAAATCCTCAGTGAATAGAAAATCCATCCTCTTGCCAAATACTACCTTGAGCTTGTAGATGTTCGGATTGGAAGGGTCGCGGTAGCCGTCAACTGTCCTGATATCGACGGATTCCAATGAATCGAACTCCATGAACATCTCATCCTGGTTCCTGTGCAGAACGAGTGCTTCCGAGATGTTGTCGGTATAGCTGCGGTCGATATCCTTCCCCTCGAATATCTCTCCAAGGACCCTTGTCTTCTCCACCTCTATCTTCCTGGAGATGGTGGAGTGGAACTCACCATCGGTCACGTTGAGTGTGACGGTATATTCGCCCTTCTGATCGAACAGATGCTCCATCACCATCCCTTCACCCACGGGTTCTCCGTTCACTGACCATTTATAGGTCAAAACCTGACCGTGGATCATGTCCGGATCGGTGGTCCTTGTAGCATTCATTTCGACCGGTTCCATCGTATTATAAACGAAGGTCTCGATCGGAGAGTCCATCACAGCCGTCGGGGGATCGTTCAAGTTCACTATATGCAGTGTGAAATTGGAATAGACCTTGTAGGGTGTGACAGGATAATCACCCTTGCTGCCGAGTTCCTCGGAGGGTCTGTCGTTCACCCAGGCACTGACCGGATAATCCCCCACCATCTTGTTCTCGGTCTTGAACTCCAGCTTGCCGGTCTTCGTATCGAATAGATACCCCTCGGTGAACTCCAGCTGGACGCCCGAATACTCGTATATTATCGTTGTGATATTGGTCCCGTACCTCAGGACCTGCTCCTGCTCGGGGTCGACATCCGTGGCAGTGAATTGAAGGACAGCCTTGATATCTTCGTTCACGTAGAAGTGTTCCATGAACTCCATGACCGGGACATCGTTCACCGGTCCGACATATACATAGAGATCACCTGTCACATAAGCCCCCTCCAGGTCCGAGCAGTTGAACCTGAAGTGTGCAAAGAAATCCGACCATGTCAGCTCCCCACCGGGTCTGTAATTCCTCCCCTTGAGCCTGTCGGTGGTAGGGACATACGGGCACGCCCAATCGGGTTGGGGAGTGAAGACCACGGAGGAACCGTCCGGTTCCAGGTCCACCACGATATTCTCCGGACCCGCCAGAGCGTTCATGGGTTCGTATGTGAACGTGAGCGTATCGTCTTGGTCCCTGTTGTCCCCGAAAATATCATCGAGCTGGTCATGGTCGCCATTGATTCCCTCATAATGGGAATCCTCGTTCATGGCTATGGAGAAGAAATCCTTCTCCGATATCACCGTGGGGGGATCGTTCACGTTCAGGACCTGGAACCAGAGCTCTGCTGTCGAGCTACCGGTCGAGTTCCATGCTTTCACCGTTATCTTGAAATGGTCCTGACCGTAGATATATGAATTAAAATCGAAATTATTGCATTTTACGGTTGCCATTGCGAAACTTGTGTCGTAGTGAGATGTCACGAACGTTATCCCTATCGGAGTGTTCGTTCTATCATACCCGACGGGATACTCTACCTCGAATGCTTTGTGGGGGTACGGGATCTCGCCTTCCTTCCAGTTGTAGTTCGGATCGAAAAAGAGATCAAGGGAACCCTTTCCGGTCCCGTAGAAATATTGACCGGAGAATTCGTCGAACCCCTCGTAAAGGGTTATCACCACCGATGACCTGTTCACCTGGGGGCCGGCCCCTCTGGAAGGCTCCAGAGCAACGACCGTAGTTTCATCCCGGGATATTATCATGATACTGGAAAGGACGAAAAGCAAGGCTAACATTATACCGTAGAAGGACCTGTCAAGCGTTGGTCTGACCATGAAGGACACCTCGACCCGAAAACAACTGGATACATCCCTCAAAATGACCTTTCCATTATAAACATTTTGAGTAGCACAGGGTAGGATGGTCGACCTCTCTGATGTATATCGAGGAACCCGGAAAGGAACGGGACCTATCCCGGAGAAGGTCGATCAAAGGGAAAACTTTAATAACCGTTGCCACAGATTTGGATATATATCGTTACCGGGTGAAACAATGGAACCTGAAGAGAAAGAGGACGTGAACATAAGTCTTCCCGTCCGACGAAGCAGGATATCCTCTGTAGAAGGTGGTATCGCCAGGCTTCATCATTCTCATCTGGATATGTTCAGGGACGAGGAGATGAGAACGGCTGTGATAAGACACGGCAAGAAGCACTGCGTCGTGAAATTGGTCGGTGATGAGATAGCCCCCACGGATGTGATCATCCTGCGTTCGGGGGACATGAAACACCTTGGCATCGACGAGGGAGATGTTGTCGAGGTCGAACCCTACCACGAGATGACGGGAGAATTGAGGGAGACCTGGCAGAAATTCGTTTCCAGGTTCGAACGGACAAGCGCAGAAAATGATTAGAAAGGTGATTGAATGGGAATAGGACAAAGCATACAGGCCATATCCGTTACCCACCCTCTATCCATCAACAGGAAGATCGATCAGTATCTCAGCGAGAGGCTGCCCCTGCTGATGGACGAATACAAGATAGCTGACCGCAACGACGTGGTCGATCTTGACAAAGACTTTGAGGGTCTGGAAGGAAGGATGGACGAGCTTGACAGATGGAAAAAGGCCTTCGACGAGAGGCTCGTGACCGGTAGAGCAAGGCTCGATCGGCTCAAGATGAAGTACGGGGTAAAGTGAGGTGATGTGAATGGGTTGGGATTGGACGACATTCTGGTATGTTCTCGTTATCGGCCTGCTTCTGGTCGCTCTGGTGCTCGTGATGATCTGGTACCTACAGCTCAGGAAGAAGAGGAAAATGGAACCCTCCCATATAGAACTCTATTTCGACGAACACTTCCGAGGGATGATCGGTGAATGGGACCTGACCTCACGGGATCGCATCAAGGAGTTCAAGAACGAGATGGGAAAGAAGCTTGGTAAGGTCGGTTCCGATATAGAGAACCTTGAAAAGAGAAGGACCACGCTGGACAAGAGGATGTCCACGTTGGAGACACAGTTGGGAGAACTGGAGGGTATCTGAGGAGGTGACATGAATGGATGAGAACACCGAGGAACAACAGGAGAAAAAAGGCTTTTTCGAATGGTTCAGGTCCCTTTTCGGAGGCAATGAGGAAGAGGAGGAGGTTCAAAACGCTCCCCATTACAAGCGAAAGCTCCTTGATGGAAGGATCGAGAAGTATCTTGACCAGAACATGAACGCATACATCCAGGAATACGGCATCCTAACGGGTCTGGACATCGAAGCCTACGAGCTCAGATATTCCAGCCTCACCTCAAGGATCTCCACGGTCAGGGAGTACATGTTGGAGGCCGATGCCAGGATATCGGCAATGGAAAAGGAGATCGCTCAGGTAAAGACCGTGTCCAAGAAGAAATCGGGGTGAACGCATGCTTGCAAACGTTATCAAGGAATACAAGGTCGTCAACTCGGTGGGGACGCATGTTGGAAGGATATCGGATATCTACATGGATCTGAGCACATGGACCATCACCGGGTTCGAGGTGTCCCCGGGAGCATTGAAGAAGGATCTCCTGGTCGGCATCGAGGACGTCGTGAAGTTGGACGAGGGAGATAAGATCATGATACTCAAGGACGATTTCAGATCGGAAGACAGACCCGAACGTCCCCAAAGAGAAAGATATCCCTTCGAAAAGCTCAGAAAGCTGACCGTTCTCGATCACGAGGGGGAGAAGGTCGGTAAAGTATACGATCTGGAGATCCCCTTCGAGAAGTTGAAGACCTTCAAGGTCTGGAAGGTGCTTATCAGGACAGGCATCTCCGAGAGAAGGCTGAGGTTGAACCCATCCGAGATAATCGAGGTCATGGACGGGATCAAACTGGCAAAAGCAGAGAGTGAATACCAAAATAGCGAGTGAAGGAGACCTTCTGAAAATGGGTGCGGAAAGAACCGTTTCCGCAACCTCTTAATTCCATATGCACCGGGCAGTCAAGGTCCGATCATCTTGTGAAAAATATATAATCAAGGTGCTTCATCATCGGTCGCATCAATGAGGTGAACAAATGCCAACCACGGAGAAAATGATCAAACAGGTACTTGAACTCCGGGAGAAGGGACTGTCCAGGGAAGACATAGCCAAAGAGCTTCACCTGTCCGAGGAGACCGTGGGCTGGTTGCTCTCAAGGGGCAAGGGGTCAGAAAAGCCCCCGGCCGACATCTACATCGGATGGAGGTCCGTGGGGGTTTACTCATCGAGGCTTACCCACATGGCACGGATATTCTCCGATATAATCCTGGAAGAATGCGCCAGGAACGAGACCGAGGTGGATGCAATAATGGGTATCGCGATCAATGGTATACCTCTTGCCACCACTATAGCCAACGAGATGGACCTGGAGCTCATCGTCTATAGACCCAGAAGAGGTGATGACACGAGTGAGGGTATGGGGTCCATCCTTTCCAATTACGCAGGCGTACGCGACAAGAGGATCGCGATCGTCGATGACGTCCTCTCAACAGGTAACACGATGAAGAACGCCATAGAGTTCCTGAAGGCGAACCAGGGTGAACCGACCCTGTGTCTCTCAATTGTGAACAAACAGAACTTCGACCAGATAGAGGGGGTCCCGGTAAGGGCCCTTATCAGGACGCATGTGGTTTGAAGCTGAACACTCGGTGATGAGATGCATTGGGCAGATGTGATAGCCAGGAAGCTGAAGGAAACCGGTGGGTCCCATCGCATAGCGACGGGGATAACTCCCTCCGGTCATATACACGTCGGGAACATGAGGGAGATCCTTACCGGGGACCTGGTCCATAGAGCGGCCATGGACATAGGTGTCGATTCTACCCTGTATTATCTTGCCGATGATTTCGATCCCCTCCGAAAGGTATATCCTTTCCTCCCGGAAGAATATTCGGAGCATGTTGGCAAACCCCTATCGGAGATACCCTCGCCGGAAGGTGGAGGGAAAACCTATGCTCAGCATTTCCTCGAACCGTTCCTTCGGTCCGTGGAGGTCCTCGGTATAAGACCCGTGGTACTTCCGTCAAGCATATCCTACAGAGAAGGCAGGTACGCCAAGGCTACGGCGATCCTGATGGATTCTAGGGAGAAGGTTAGGGAGATACTGAACAGGGTATCGGGAAGAGAGCTACCCCCTGACTGGTTCCCTTACAATCCGAAATGTCCATCGTGCGGCAGGATCGATTCGACCAGACCGTATGAATGGGCCCCCCCTTACGTACTCTTCAGGTGCTCCTGCGGTCATGAGGGAGAGGCCGACACTCGAACGGATGACGGCAAGCTCCCCTGGAGATTGGACTGGCCGGCAAGATGGTATTGGCTGGGGGTGACATGCGAACCTTTCGGTAAGGACCATGCTGCCTCCGGCGGATCATACGATACCTCGTCCGAGATCGCGAGGTCCGTGCTAGACTACCCGCCACCGATACCCGTGGTCTACGAATGGATCCAGCTCAAGGGTAAAGGAGCCATGTCCTCATCCAGCGGTGTGGTCGTGAGCGGTGTCGACATGCTCCGGATGACCCCGCCCGAGGTGCTGCGGTTCCTTATATCAAGGAACCAGCCCGCCAAGCATATCGATATGGACCCGGGTTTGGGAATACTAAACCTTGTGGACGAATACGACAGGTACGAGGAGAACTTCTACAAGGACGAGGGTAACGATGACCCTGACGATATGAAGAGGACCTACATGCTCTCCATGGTCGGCAAACCGGAGGACCACGATAGCATGGGCCGCTTCGTGAACATCCCCTACAGGCACCTTGTCACCTTGACCCAGCTCGTATTGGAGATGGACGACCTGGTTTCCATGATAAAGAGGACCGAGGGGATAGAGGAGCTCGACGAGGCTTCCCTCGAAAGACTTTCCCACAGGAAGGCTTGTGTGGATTTCTGGCTCAAGAGATTCGCCCCTGATGAGGTCAAGTTCAGGCTTTACGATGACCCTCCGAAGGAGGAGGTTGAAAAGCTGAATGACGGCCAGCTTTCCGCCCTTGAAGCGATGTACACGGATTTCCGGAGGATCCCCTGGGAACCCGGGTCGATACACAACACCATTTACGAGGGGTCGAGGTCCAGGGGGATCGATCCCAAGGTGACGTTCACTGCTTTCTATAGGATATTGCTCGGACGGGACAAAGGCCCACGTCTGGGTTTCTTCCTGTCGACGATGGATAAGGACGAGGTCCTAAGAAAGCTTCGCTTGGCACTTGGAAAAATGGAAAAGGATTAACTACAAGCTTCCTTTTCCTTCGACCGATATCACAGCCCCGTAGTGTAGTGGTCAATCATTCCGGCCTTTGGAGCCGGAGACGGCGGTTCGAATCCGCCCGGGGCTACTCATATCCTATCCATTATTACAACTTCATAAGATGGATAGGATATCCCCGATAGGCGGATCCGAACTTGTTCTTGAAAATCCGAGGCTTCACTATCCGAGGATTTGCAAGTCCGCGAAATCCCAAAGGGATTTGGCTGGACGAATCCGCCCGGGGCTACCATATATTCTCCATTCAATTTTTTTTTCAGATGGAGAATATATGATGTCACAACCTTTACCAAGATCTCAGGGGTGGGGGCTCATCTCTATATCCTACCGCTTCGGGGAAGCGGTAGCGGAGCTACCATATATTCTATCCATACTAACTTTACTACAGATTGGATAGAATATCCCCACAGGCGGATCCGAACTTGTTCTTGAAAAAACGATCCCGTTCAGAGAAGGAACGGATTGTCGATCCCATCTTCTGTGAACTCAGGCGACAGGACGGATATACCGTACAGGCCTTTGACCGGTACCCCTGAAGTGGATGGAAGGATCATCAGGTATTCTATCGAATCCTCCAACGTCCTCAGGAGGCATGTTTCATTGTTCATTTCGAGAAGAAGCCCAAGGTCGAACCTCTTCCCGGATTCGAAACGATCCGGATAGATGGAGTTCTCGGTCAGAAAGGATGATGTGAAGTCCCGAGAAAATGCCATGAAGTCCGACATATCGATCAACGATAGTTGTAAGGAGAACCTGGACGGGTTCCTGGAATAATACGAAAAAGTTTCATCCATGATGTCGATGGCAAGGTTCTTGATATCTCTCGAATTGGATCCAAAAAACCTTGTGAACCCCCCTGAATAATCCAATCCGCGATCCGGGATATCCTTTTCCGATCCGAGTATGTATCTAACCGGATCTCTCAATTCGTAGAGGAATTCAGCACAGATCATTTCACAGGCATCAAAGATGAGAAGGTCTATTCCTTTTCCGGTAAGACTCGATCCGATCTCTTTTCCTGTGAGCATGGAACTGCCATCAAAACATACTCCTTCATACCCCCGTCCATGTCCCCATATGATCAAGCAATGATCTTTTGCCTCGATATCAGATATATAATCGACAAAACCTGCAAATACCTCATCCGAGCCCATATCCAGTTCTGAAGAGTCATATGGAAGAATTTGTGAGATATTCAATGGGATCTTAGTATAATTCCTGGCATGAAAGAACTCAGTATTTCCGAACCCGGAATAGTCGACAAGGTAATAGAATTCGATCCTATCGGATGACAATCCTAATGTGTCTGATATATCCTCGTCGATGAGTTGTTGAAGAAAATCCTCACCTGAGATATAGAAACCTATGACCATATCCAATCTGTTTTCAGTATCATTGTTTCTTTTATCGGGATAGAATAATATGTAGTAAAATAGAGGGACCGATAGAATTACTATCAGTACAACAGGAATCATCTTTGACATGTCAAGTTTCATTATTGGACCCAATATATGACATACTGATATTGGTAATAAAAAGATTCCATCCATCTCGTCAGGATCATGATCATTGAAGTCCACTTTTCGCTCTGATGGGGGTATGGACTTACAAAGGGGATACCCTTTCTGTTTATCGATATATCATGGGACCTAAATTTCGTTGGAGTCTCCTGTATTATGGTCATCCTCATGGCCTCCCGGTCACTTTCTCCCCCCTTTCGGCCATATGTCATACCCTTGGAACACGTCTTTTTTTCCGGTGATAAAAATGAAAGCGAAAGTATTATATAGACCCCCCTTGCGGGAGGTCCATTTTTATTTTCATTTAAATACCCCATCATTCAATGGTTTGAATGGATAAAGAAATCTGGGGGGAAGTGTTATGAGATGGCAAGAGAAGATCCATATTTCTGAAAACATCCAGAAAAAAATATCGAGAGCAACGAAGGTGATCGCCATTTCCTTAGTTGTTATGATGTACATCGTGAATTTCAGCCCTATCGTGGACAAACTCTGGTCCGAGGTGGGCGAACCTTATGATGGCTACACCTACAATGACTGGTACATCGAACCGGGTGATACGGTCGTCAGAGAGAATGAAGTACTGAAGATCTACGGTAATGTGGTGATCCAACCAGGTGGGAATCTCTCTCTTATCAACTGTGAGTTACTTTTCCATCATCCGGTCGAGGGTAACTTCATCCTGCATGTCCAGAAGAACGAAACAACCGGAATATGCGGTGAGTTATACCTTGACGGGACCACGGTATCGGTTATCAACAGGTCTGGTGGATATTTTTATGATCTCAAGATCGAGGGCAACGCCTCCATTCAGAACTCCGACATCTCCTTTGTCGGCGGCTCCCCCTCCGAGGGAGGTATCGTTGTACTCGGTGACAACGTCAGTATATCTAGTAGTAAGATCCATGACAACGAGATATTCGGTATTTTCGTCTGTTCGAACCCGATCATCACAAATAACGAGATCTACAACAACCAGTTCGGTATCTATTTCTTCAACTCCACAAGCGAAGGGGCGATGATCTACGATAACGAAGGGGACAATGGTTTCGGAACCTATGTCAGTTGCATGTGGGACTTCAACAATGATACCTTCACGGATGTGGTGATATCGGCTCCGTATGACGATACTGTTGCGTCGGATGCTGGTGCGGTTTACCTTTTCTATGGCAGTCCGGATATTTGTTTGTCCGAGCTGACCCCGTTCGATGCGGATATAAAATTATACGGGAAAGACTCCGGGGACATGTTCGGAAGCAAGATCGATTTCAACGGCGATATGAACGGCGACGGGCTAAATGACTTGGTCATTTCAGCACCGGGAAATAATTCCGTATATGTTTATTTCACAAACATTTCCGGGTTTGGAGGTAAAATATCAAATGAAACAATTACAGATTTCCAATCAGGGAACTTATTTGGAATGGCAGCCCAACAGGGAGGAGAAAAAGGATCTGGTCAACTGGTCTTGATAGATACCACTTCATCGGTAATGTGGGAATTGAACAAGTCATCTGATCGGGTAGACTCAACCGATTTAGATTTCTGGACGGACGGTGTATCGATTAGTTTCCCTAAAGATTATTCTATTCTTACATTCGATCCAGCATCGGATTATTGCACTAGTTATTTTCCATTTGATTCAAGTAAAAATGAATATTTGGGATTTGAAAAAACATCAAGAGAATGGTCATCAATATATTATGACGGAAATGATAGTACTACACCAACGTACAAGACCGGTCATTCAGATAAAGCGATTTATTTTGACGGGGTGGATGATTACTTAAAACTCGGGATCACTTCCGAACCATTAGAATCCCCATATCTAAATGGTGATGGAACGATTGACTTTTGGTTCAGGAATCCTGGTTATTGCGAAGACGAAAGGAGTGACCTTGAGACAAATCATCGGAAAATGTTGATGGGATTGTATGATACCAACCTTACAGTTCCTGAAATGGGGATCGTTCTTCAGAATAATCAAGTCCATGTAGAAACATATACCGTTGATCTGGAATACGATTACATCCCAAATTTGGTCCCGACCAAAGTACAAGATAATCGACTAGAGCTATACATTGACCAGAATGAAGATCTTCATTTTTATGAAGGAATAGTACCTGGAGCGGATAACAACGATGAAATGGAAGGATCTCAGAGTAATGTTTTCTTGTCACCTTTAAGCTCGTTTCAATGTGATGGTGATTCATGGATGGAATGGGAGATCGGACAATATTACCTGGATACTACTGCCCAATTCAATTTTTTCATCAGATGCGATAATATCGGTGAAATAGCCGCAATTGGTATTGCAAACGGGACTGGTCCTTCACGGAATGAGCTGATTTATTATCTTGGAGGCACCACACCTTTCGCACAAGAAGAGATGGCTGTAGGTAACTGGGTAGATGATGGGACAATGACGCAAAATATGCAATTCGATATGTTCATGGAAAACATCTATTCGGATTGGGCTTCTATCGTTAGCACTACAGATTTCGGTTTCGATAGGATCATCCTGATCGCTGACAAGGACCTACCGCCTTATGATGGATTGTTCTATGTCGACGATATCCGGTTCACTGATGTTTATCATTATGAGGACCTTCCCCAGGGTTATACATGCATGTTCAACGGTTCCTTAACAACCTCGCGGTTACTATCTGCAGGTGATATAATAGATAAGGATGAGACACATCATGTCCGAGTATATTTTAAGGACCATTATGCATTCCTTGAACTTGATGGAGAGGTCCGAGATATCGAGAAGATGAACGAAACCGTCGAGAATAAATTTGAGCTTGATACCGATTCTGAGTTTTATGTTCTTGGGCAGCGACCGTTGACCGATCCTGAGGGATGCAATCCTCCCGAAGATTCTTATAATGATGCACTACCATATACCACCTTTTCGAACTTTCATGGTTGGATCGATGAACTGTATTTTTACACAGAGGCCATTGAAACAACCCCTTTAGATCCCAGGGAAGGAGGATTGCATTCCTATTCTGCTGATATATATACTGAATTACTTCTTCATCTGGATGAGACCTCAGGCATGGATGTCTATAATGAATTCTATTACGACTGCTACGATTTCACACTCACTCCTGATTCATTTGAATGGGATACAAAAGGGTACTTCGATGGATGCCTTGAGTCGTGTGGTATGGGTAGTTATATTGATTGTGGTAATAGGTTCAATCTGACCACTGGAACCTTCGAGATGTATTTCAATCTTCAAGAACCATTCTCTGCATTGTCAGAGGATCCAGTTTATCTGATGGATATTAAGGGACCTTCAAACGATTACATGTCATTATTTTTTGATGAGGATAATGGTCATTTGACATTCATCATAGACCATGACAGCCCTCATACTGTCTGGTCCGATCGGACTTCCTGGGACTCGAACAAGTGGTATCATGTTGCAGTTACCTGGGGCGACGGTATTAAGATGTATATTGACGGGGTGCTCCAGTTCGATACTGATGACTCTGATGACTGGTCCGGTGATTATGAAAGCAGACTGATCATTGGCGCCGAATATGAGTCGTATGATTACATGAACAAATTTAAAGGTCGATTCGATGAGGTCAGATTGTCCAACATCCCCCGGTCGGATTTCCCGACATTGATATATTTCCGATCCGAATCCGAATCATTGTCAGACGAAGATACAATTTTTCTATGTAATATGAACGAAGGATCTGGTACGATGACCGTTGACAATATCCTGTCCAATAACGGTGACATCTACGACGCAGCCTGGTCAGATGGCAGGTTCGGTAGATGCCTGTCATTCAACGGTTCGGATTCGTCGTATGTGTCATTTACCACTGCCGGGTTCGATTACACCATCGATACTGATATCAGCCTTGATGCATGGATCTACCCGACAGGAACCGGCCATGCAGGTCATAACTACATCATCACCCGTCCAGGGTCATACGGGTTATCTCTGTTTGAGGACGGTTATGGCGACATTTATCTCCGTGGCATGGTCAAACAGGACGGGTCCGAGCAATGGACAGATACATCATACAGTTGTTTAAATTTCGATGACCAGTTCAATACATGGTACCATGTGGGGTTGACCTATGACAATACCAACGGAATAATCAAAACGTTCATCAATGGCAGGTTGGACGCCCAGAAATCCGTGTCCAGTACCGGTCCGATCCTGGAAGACGGGGCCGTGATCAAGGTAGGCGAATATTTCCTCGGGAAGATTGATGACGCCCGGATAAGCTACGTCAAACGTGATCATTTCAATTCGACCTGGTCATTTGATACAGATCAGATCACATCGATCAGGTTTGATGAGGGAACTGGGCTCAACTCCAAGAACCATCACGACAGTTCTCAGAAAGCCGTCCTATTTGACGGGTCCGGCTACGGATCCGATTGGGTCACCGGTCATATCGGGTCGGCTGTTTCCCTTGACGGTGTTGACGATTATCTCTTTGTCAATGACACCAATTTCGATTACGATGAGTATGGTATGACCCTAAGTCTGTTCGTGAAGATGCCTCAGGAGCTAACAGACGACCGGTACGTGATACTTGAAAAGGACAACTCGTTCAATCTCAGTATAGAGAAAAATTACAACGATTATTGCTTGATCGTGTATGCCCGTGCCGGGTCCATCTGGTATTCCACATCCACCCCTATCGAGGACGTTGATATGAACGATTGTGTGGGTCGGTGGACCCAGGTCGGGTTCACGTTCGGAGACGGTGTACTTCGGTCGTTTGTCAACGGCCGTGTCTACGGTTTCGTTGAAGTACCTTATCTATCTTTTGACAACACCGGCAAGTTATATATCGGTAGAAACGACGACGGTAACTACTTCGCAGGTGCGGTTGACGAGTTTATAATGAGCCGGATCAATTTGTTCAGCATGGTCCGGTACCGATCAGATGTGACTTCGTCGATATTATCGTTCGAATCACCGGTCCGGCTGATATCGGTCGATATCCCGGTAACCATCCCGGAAAAAACCAATGTGAAATACCAGATAAGAACCGGTAACACAACCTCCCAGATAGAGAACGGGTCCTGGACCGGTCCTACCGGTCCCGGGTCGTTTTATTTTGTTGATCTGGTTGATTTCACCCCAACCAACATTGTGACGAAATATATCCAGGTGAAGATCTTCCTGGAGAGCGACCTGTTCGATGTCACGCCGACAATCTACTCGGTGAACGTCACGGGGTCCGGGTACCACGATGAGGGGTCATACCTGAGCTCTGTGGCAGAGCTCCCTGACTGGGCAGATCAGGTGGTCCCGCAGATCATATATTCGCAGAACGGCAGATCTGTCTCGTTCGACCTTGGCTGGTCGGTTGACGGTGACACCTGGTATTACGAACCCATGTCAAGTGGCACACCTATCCAGTTCAATTCGTATTACACCAAGTTCTTCCGGATCCGGATAAATATCTCAGAGGCTGATTATTACAACGGCGCGTTCACCCCATCGTTTGACAGTATCCGGTTATGGTACCAGTTCAAGGCCACCCTGGGGTCCATCCAGATATCCGAGGCCGATTCCACATTCGGATCAAGTTTCACGAGCGGGGGCGACTTTAACGGCGACGGGTATTCGGATGTTGCGGTCGGGTCTCCGGGCGAGAACAAGGTCTACATCTATTTTGGAGGCGGGTCCATGGACGAGACCGCCGACTGTGTTTTAACGTCTGCCGAGACCGGGTTTGGAGCCAATTTGACTCAGGTGGGTGATTACACTGGCGACGGCATGACCGAGCTCGCGGTGGGGTGCGATTATTCGTCATCCGTTTACCTGTATTCGGGTTCCCGGTTATCCGGTTCAAAATCGTCGGACTGTTACGAGGATATCATATTCGGGTCGGGTGATTTCGGAACAAACGTGTTCAATGTGGGTGACATCAACGGTGATAGGTTCGACGATATCGCGGTGTTTGCTGGGAATTCCACTTTATCTGTATATTCGGGGCAGGCCCTTTTCGAATCCAATAATCTGACCTATTCGGAATATTTTACACAGTTTACCTCGGAAAGCACAACAACACTTGGCTATCAATGCGTTGGCGGGTTCGATATCAATGGCGACTTTGTCCAGGATCTGATCATTACTGACCCGGATTCGATCGAGGCGTATATCATGCTAGGTTCGGCAGTTAACACCGATCCTATCTCGGTTAGTTCAGCATTGTACACGTTCACAGGGAGCGGGAGCGGTGTCGGGTTCGGTGAGGCAGTAAGCGCGGGCGACATCAACGGTGACGGGTTCACCGAGTTCCTGTTAGGTGAACCCACAGCGATATGTTCAGGTGGATCCGGCGTTGTCCGGTCACCCGGACCATCCACTGCCCGTGTCAGCGATAATATTTTCTATGGTAACTATATCGGTTTGTTCGCCGATGGTAGCCAGCAATCCATGCGCGGTGATTCATTCTACTTGAATGATTACATTATTTATTCGTCTAGCAGCACTCTGATCCTGATCGGGGTCAGGATAAACAATGAGACCTCGGACCTTACCGAAAATTGTAATATCGGAATGGAGGTCCATGGCGGGAATTTATTGATGTATTCGTCCCAGGTATATTCAATGGACAATACTGTGATAAACAATTTTAACGGGAATGTTTCGTTGTACAACGTCTCATTCTCTCAGTCTAGGACGGAATATACTATCGACTATTCGGTCGCGTCTATCGATGAGTTGAACGAGAACCTAATTCTGGACGGTAGTGCGATCAAGTTAAAGGAATCCGGGTCAGACACGATCTTTTCCGAGAACTGGTCGGTCATCGACCAGGAAAAATGGAACGCGACGGGGACCGGGACGGTCAGCAAATCCAACAATACCTGGTCCGGATCCGGGTCGGATCTCAAGGTAACGTGTGAAGGGACCGAGTCCGAGGCTTCGTATGAAACCCTTGAATACACGATAGACTTCGATGAGTCCGACCAGGCCATGGACTACGTTCTACAGACCAGGTTCCTGCTGATGGCCAACCCGGAGAACTTCACTGAAGGTTCGATAGCGTCCATTTCGTTCAATATAAGCCGTGACGACCAGAACTTCAAGTCACGGAAAATGGTGTTCAGCTCGTTTGACTATACGTTATTGGGCGATCATCCAGAAGAAAATGACTGGAATTACACCGGTGAATCCTGGGAGAAATCTATCAAAACCGGGTATCATTGGACCTGGTATCATGTCACCAATACGTCATATGTCGACAAGAGCCTTGATGATCCTCTACTGGAATTATTTGGTCAGGTGTTCAGGGAGAACAATACCGGCTGGACAGAGATTGATAACCTCACTATCAGAATCACCGTGCTTGAAGACCCTACCGAAGAATCCATCGGGTTAGGGTTCGACCCGGAAGTGTATGTCGAAGGTATCACCGTGACCAATTCCAATTATGTACCTGTTTACTACACCGACGGGTTCCTCGTCTCGGATGTGATAACCAGACCGACAAATAACCAATGGGACGAGCTGTTCGTGACCTACCAAGACCCTGACGACCTTTACCGGTTGAATCTATACTTGTTGGACGGGTCCAATGATACAATCACCAAGGTGGACACATTACCGTTTGACCTGACACCTTACAACGGTTATTCGGAACTGAAGTTCAAGGCATCGTTCCAGGGTAACTCGTTCTCGACATCCAGACTGACCAAGTGGGGCATATCATTCAGTAACATCAACGACACAGCCGTCCGGTCTTCAAACGGACAAATTTCGATGAGCGGATGCTCGTTCGATGAGGACATGTCCAATCAACTCGATCTTGATGGCGGGTGCCAGGGTCGGATGATAGATACCCTGACCGATGATAACAAGGTCACGATATCCGATCCCGGGTCATTTTTGGACGTGTATGGCCGTGTCCAGATTGAGACCTACCCGGAGATACACCCGTTCATGGACCCCGGATTCCAGCACGATGTCACACCGTTCATGGACTTTGACATCGTGAACAGGACCGGTGTCCGGGTGTTCAACGGATTCACCGGTTCGGACGGTGTACTTTCGGATATACTAATCAAGGAGAACACCTGGACCTCAAACGGGATAATATTCCATGGTCCGTTCAATATCCGGTCGTATGAAACATGCATGGACTTTGACGGTGACGATTACATCGCTCTTAACATGTCGTTCAGCGAGAAAAACTGCATCACCCAGATGTCGGCTTTCTGTTGGTTCAAGACAACGGAATCCGGTATGGGCCAGAACCTGAACTGGGCGTTTCTCGACTTTGACCGGAGTGAGTATTTCAACATTTACGTTCGGGGCGATAATGGGAACATGGGTTTTTCCACGAAATCTGATAATGGAATTGACGACTTGATCGGGACTACCGCAGTGAATGATGGGGACTGGCATTTCATGTGCGCGGTCTACGACGGCACCGACAAATACCTATACCTGGACGGCGACCTTGAAGCCATTGCCGAGAATCCACATAATGGGCTGGGCCTTGGCACCACAGCTACAAGATTCGGTTTCATAGGCGACGGGTCGGAAGCCACAACGTTCGATGGGAACAGGAACGAATATTATTTCAAGGGCAAGATCGACGACGTAGGATACTTTGGAAGGGCTTTGACATTTGACGAGATCAATTTATTCATGATCGGCGAGCCACCATCTGATCCTGACTTATTCATCTCGTTTGAGGACAGCAACTGGACCTCAGGAACCTATACCATCCGCGACCTTAGCGGGAACTCATACCACGGAACATCTTATGGCAACCCGGAGTTCAGGTTGACCAACGAGTTTGACGACCAGTGCAACCACGGTATACTGAACAACGCATCGTTCACCCCCGGCCTGAGCCGGACGCTCTGGATCAATTCCTATTCGTTGGATTCCGATGACGATTATATCCTGGACTCGCAGGAGAATAACGAAAATGTTTGCTGGTATGAGGGCGAGGACTTTGGCCTGACAACAGACCAGATCGAACCGTCCTGGGACGCCTGCGGTGAGAAGGCTCTTAAACCTACTTCCAGCGGATCGCTCATCAATAAATACTTACCGGTTCCGCCCGGATCGGATGACAGTATAAGATTCATGTTCAGACTGGGTCCACAGAACCAGGTGTTCAACCAGACCGTGAAAATATCTGTGTGGGAAGTTGACGGGTACACCGCAGACCCGCTGACGATCAACCAGTCATTTATTTTATCAAGTAGATTCAGGTATTACACAACCGAGATATTCTCCATCGACCCGGACACTGATATGCTGAAGATCTCGATAGATTCCACCGATGCGGTGTTACTGGACTCGTTCGTAATAATCAGGAGCGATGACGAGCTTGACGGGTTGATCACCAACCCCGTTATGATGGATTCCGATAAGGACCTCATCATCGATGGTGTTGAGCAGCGGTCGGGAACATTATGGTTCGAAGCCGAATACTATGGTGACGGAGATATCAGTCCGTTCATCAACGCGTCCAGTGGTCATGTGATCTACAACGAATCTTTATCAACTAACTTGATCAGCATCCCTGTCCAGCTTGACAATGGGACCGAATACCGGTATTATTTCCGTAGTAGGGCAGATCAGGACTCCGAGTGGGAGGTCTATGATACATTCGATGATGTCTATGATTTTATGGATAATTGGGAGCATGTCGGGTCTGGTGAATCCGATGGCGCGATCACTATCGACGATTCCGGGTCCGGGAACGCACACTACAGCGTAAATGTCGCCTGCATGGATACGGACATCAGCAACGATGTGTACTACTCACTTCGTGAGTTCCAGACAAATTTCACCTGTTTGTTCAACTACACCGTGAGGTCCGAGACGAAACTGGGCAGGGAAAGCAGGATGATATTTGGGGTAGTGGACGGTGATGACGATTCGTTGCGAGCGACCTTCTCCATCGGATTCACCGAGACCAACCGGTCAAATGCTCAGTATAATGATCTTGACTTTGCCGGCAACCAGATCATGCTGATCTCCGACGGGAAAGAGATCGGGTTCTATCGCAAGAACTATCTCGGGTCATACTCTCAGCTCGGTTCCGCTGATATTCGCAGCTATTCATCTTTCAGGATTTTTTTCGGTATCTCTGCCGGGAACAAGAACCTTACCTCGCCGGGTGAAGGGGTGACCCATGTCTGGATGAATGATGTGATGATCAAGGAAGAGAACCTCAAGCTTGAGGTTCTCGACAGTAGCCAGAGTTCAATCGCAGTGAAGAATTTCTCACTGGATAATAAGTTCAGGTGGAACTACATCACTTTCGAACCCGAAGAATCAGGTACTCATTACCTTGTCTCATCAAGGAAGGCGGGTGTCGGGTTGTTTGCGGACAAGGCGATGGTCTGCAACATGTCCCAGGTAAAACAGACCTTGTTCGGGGATGATACCGGGGATACGTCGATACTGGAGATCACGGAGACGGATTTCTCGCAGGACGAAGAATACGGGTACACATTCCCGATCCATACATCATACCTACCAGGCACATCTTTTGCCACATCTGCATTCTTCCGGCTCCGGACCGACCTTGAGAACATCGATCCGGTTGACGAGTTCACCAGCAATAATCAGTATCGTGATCCGTCGGTCGTTTACGGGAATAAGATAGCCTGGACCGAACTTGTCGGCTCGAATTACGTTCTCAAGGTCTATGACATGGTATTGGATACCACCGACACATACAATTCCGAGGGTAAGGATTTCCGCCATCCCAGTATTTGCGGCAACCATGTAGTGTTTGAATGCTGGGACGGAGCAGAATCGGTCATCTATCTGGTGGAACTGAACCTGACCGGACAGCAGTTCAGGCAGCTGAACTCTACCCTTGAGGAACAGCTGAACCCTTACATATACGAAGACAGGATCGTGTTCCAGGCCAGGAACGGATCGGATTTCGATATTTACCTTTTTGATATTGACCTGGACAATGATGGCATACCTAATTTCTACGAACCCGGTTACCTGACAGACGATGACGATGATAGCTATACCAATGAAGATCCATTCAATTATCTGGACGATGACGACGATGGTGACATTGACGAGGATATATCTTATAACGGAATTTTCCATGTAGAATTGAATACCAGTTCGAACTTCATTGACGAGGACTGGGACCAGACCTACCCGAGGATCGAAGATGATAGGATAGTGTTCCTCGACACCCATGCCGGTGCAACCTCGGTCTGGATAGCAGGTGTCACTTCGGTCAAGCCTTATGCTGGAATGCCAACCGAAGCATGTCTAAAGGTCAACTCCACCTCGCTGATCTCCGGTGACTACACGGAATGCTGGAACCCGCGCATTTCCGGGTCGA
Organism: Thermoplasmatota archaeon; assembly: GCA_016928095.1. Taxonomy (GTDB): domain Archaea; phylum Thermoplasmatota; class Penumbrarchaeia; order Penumbrarchaeales; family Penumbrarchaeaceae; genus JAFGLL01. The sequence continues at coordinate 7,044 of JAFGLL010000061.1, read as the reverse complement.
ACCTGCTGTTTGCTGCATATGCCGGGTTCCAGGTAAGCTCAGGAACCGAATCAAGACCGGCGATCGGTATTTACGATCTTTCACACAACCAGCTAAAATTCGTACCCATCTCAGTAGCCGGGTTCGATGTTTACAACGAGAACATAGTTTACTCAACCTCCGAGGGTTCACTTGGTGTATATGATATCAATGTAAACTTCAACAAGATCCTGATGGAAAGCTGTTCACCAAGTGTTCCTGCGATACATAAGAACACTTTCTGCTGGCTGAACGATACGACATCCAACCAAAATATTGTATCAGTATACTCGCAGTATATTGAGATCGAAGCATCTTCTTCCGGGTCGGGGATACTGGAATCCAGTAAAGTAATCCCGTTGGACGAGCTATCATCCGATTTCGGACCGGACATTCTGGAATACCTGTACGGGAAAACGACAGACCAGACCTACGAGATGGAGATCCATACCAAGAACCCGCTCAATGTCACGCTTGACCATCTCGAGATCAACCTTGAGTTCATCATGGACCCGCTGGACCCCGACACGGACTATGACAATGTAAACGATGGGGAAGAAATCGTCACGTTCGGAGGCGTGTCCATCCTGGAATGCGAGGATGCTCAGCTATACAAACCCTGGAACCCGACCTACATGACCGAGTTCCTGTCCGAGGATAACGAGCTTCTGAAGACCACTGCGGGTTACGGTTTCTTCCAGCAGCGGTCGGTGTCTCTGATAAGTTCCAATTACAACGACACAATTTTAGATTCCAGTATCAAACTCCAGTTCGTCCCGGATAAAACCGGTACATACAGGTTCAGCCTGAACTACCCGGCTGAATCCCGACAGGATAAACTTGTGGGAACCATGATCCCGGGGAACCTACCCCGTACGGAATTACTTCCGCAGGGGTCGCTTAACGTCACCGACCTCGACCTCAACAGTTCAGAGGCCGAGTATCTCCAGGACATTTTATCGGAATCGTTCCAGATGAGGGTTTATTACTCGTATAACGAGGTCTCACCCATCGAATATTCGTCCGAGTCCACCTATACCGAAAACGTGAATATCATCAAGGTGGTCAACACATCAAACGATCCGAATGAGGAACCGATCAAGGCGGTGATCGGCGAGATAACTTCCCAGGGCGAGTATTTGCTACAGGGAGGTATGATGTATTACCTGGAATTATCTCTTGACCTTGCTGACCAGACCAGTGAAACTCCCGAAGGTGTCATCGACCCGGACAGGATAACCTTGCAGTACCTTGATTATATCCGGGTTGATTACCAGGGCCTTGACCCGATGAACAGGGATTCCGACATGGACGATATCGATGATGGTGACGAAGCGTTCAACGAGACCAGGTATGCACTATCATCCGACCCTGATCATGACGGGATATCTGATAAATGGGAGGACTATTTCGGGACGGACTTCGGCGACCGCGACTCCGACGGTGACGGTATTCGAGACGGTGTCGAGCTCGGATTATCCGGGCAGTTCATCGAATACATCAACGGAGACGTGAACAGCACCGGTTCTTTTTTCGAACGTATCGCGCATTCGTCCGACCGGTCACCGTTCAATTTCTCGCTGATCAACAACTTTGACGCTGACAACGGCGCAACCCTTACCGATCCTATGGACCCCGACACCGATAATGATGGGTTACCTGATGGGTGGATCGATGGCTGGTATTACGGTGATGAGGTTTTCCCACGGTTGTATAGAAAATCTTACGATTCTTTCTGGGACAGGTATGCTAACCTTGACTACTGGGAATACCAGCCCTGGAAATGGGACCGGAAGATGGACCCTGATAACGTGAAACAGATCTATGAAGGCGAGGACCTTAACCTTGACGGTAAAACCGAACCATTTGATGCTGTATGGTCGTTCGATCCGTACACCTTCGAGGTTGCTGGCGTAGGCGAGACCAATGCGTCCTCCCTGGACACCGACGGAGATTCCATTGACGACGGGTATGAGGTCTGGTATTCGCATATCTGGCCGTATTTTATTTATCGGGATGGAACGGTCGAAGGTTTGGACCCGACAGTTGACGATGATGACAAGGACATCGACGGTGTGGATGTGTTATGGGAAGCCGGGTTGATGGAAGGTGAGACAAACCCGGAGACAATCGATTACGATAACGAATACGACGATCGGGGAACCTATGACTGGCAATTCTGGTCAAGTATGTGTGAAGGATCCTCTTTAAACCGTATTCACGGTTTCGCACAACGACTTGATGTTAAGGCAGGAGACCTGTTCGATGCGGACTATATCGAGGTCAAAGCCGATTTCTACAGCGAGACCATTGTAGAGATCTGGGAAGGAACCGACCCGGACTGGCTCAATACCAATCCGAAAACGGTTTATCCTGAGCGACCGGTGTTCCAGCTCAAGATGCCTCCGACCGTTTCGGATGACGGGTGGATCAAGATACCTCTGGCTGGTAATTTCGATTACCTACCAAGTATTAGCATGACCACGGATGTATACCCCGTTTATTTCATCGTGTTACGTAACGAGTTCATGCATCCGAATGAAGGTCCTGGTCTGGTATGGCATACCAAACACACAATGGAAGACCCGGGCCAGGTCCTTATTTTCACTGACCTGGTGTTCCAGGACGAGAATATACCCGAAGAAAGTTATGACGCTCTCTGGGAAAGTGTCAAATTGGGAACCGCACCCGATGAAATGGTAAGGGAGATGTTCCATAATTTCTGGGCTTTCTATCCGAATTTTCAATTTTTCGATGCCTGGCAGATAAAAAACACGTCCAGTAATAAATTCTGTGCCAAGTTCGGGTATCGTATCGTGGACCTTGACAAGGAATCGATAAAGATGAATGTGCCGTATTACAAAGAGAACTGGGAAGATGATAAGTTCCCGTTGATCGACCAGAACGAGCTTGCGATCAGACTGATGAACTTCACAGAGGACGAGCGCTTTGATTTCTTCGAGGGCAGGTTCTACGTGCAAACAGATGACTCTTGGTCAGGAGATATCTATCTGATGGAGGGTAAGGATCAACCACATAATTCCCTTCAATCTATGGATATCGACCTGCCAGCAGATTTTGAAGGATGGTTCATTTTTGATATCAACGGGCTTGTGATGCCGGAATCCGGGATGCAGTATTTCATTGTGATAAGCGGAGACGAGTCGATGCAAATGTTGAACCTGATCAACAATGATGATGACAACTCGCCACTTGATTACATGATGAAAAACGGAGAATATGCCCCCTGGGAAAGCGTTCCCGCTGGCACTCAACCCGCGTTCATCTTACTAAGCAACAAATTTGATTCATACCAATATGGAGACGATCTGAGCAACAGAGACGAATATATTATCGGGACCCATCCTAAAAAGAATAACACTGACCGGATGATAATTGAGGATGATGTTTACAACGACTACCTAGATGACGGTGAAGAGATATATGCGGGTGGTTCCAGTGCATATCATACCAAAGGTGGAGTCATTTACCGTAGCAGCTTTGACGGAGGTTCGCTCAGGTTCGAAGGATATGATAATTCGTCAGCATGGCTGAACTACGACTGGGACGGATTTGGAGCGGCTATCACCATGAACTTCACATACTCCAGGATGGTTACAAATCCACCTGCCGACAGTCCCTGTGGTTGGGATAATATAACATTACTTTTCCGATTGAAGGACGAGAGCGGCGTATTCATGGACGAGTCAAGTTCGCAGTTGTATATTTGGGACAAAAAGAATGTCATTCCTGATTCACAAGACTCTGAATCGGGATACAAAATTCTACCTGGAAAGGTCGCGATCTACAATCGATCTGGAACCGAACAGAACATGAATCATTTACCGATTGACAGGAACCGCGAGGTATATTTCTGCAATCCGTTCGAAATAGATTCCGATATCGACGGCATAGTTGACGGTCAAGAGGTCCAGATGTTCAGCGACAGCGATTCTGACTATGTTGCTAATCTGAGAGACACGGATTCAGATAACGATAAGGTTCTCGATAGACAGGAGATTAACTGGAGCCTTAACTCTGGTGACGATGATGGTATAGAGAATATGATCGATCCCGATTCCGATAACGACGGTTTGCTAGACGGTGACGAGGTCAGCTGGAACTTCGATACTGATGATGACGGTTATGAGAACATGATCGATCCCGACAGTGATGGTGACGGTCTTCCGGATGGTTGGATGGACGGTATGATCTGGGACCCGATCGATAAAGAATTCGTCGATTATTCTAATACTTTCGTTAATGATGGAGATTACAATGGATACTCCTTTGTTGACGAGGTAAATGGTTATTTCGATCCATGGGAAGGTGAGGATTCCAATATGAACGGGAAACACGATCGAGACGAACCTGATCCAACAAAGGCCGATACCGATGGAGACTCATTATGGGATGGGTTCGATGTTTACAGCAATGCCTCGGTCAGAACCGGATTACCAGCTCATTATGGTGAACTGTATTATTGCAGTGATTCCTGGCTGGATGATGAGTACGATGATGGAATGCCGTTTTCAGCCGGGGATCAACGGAGAATTGCCCAGAGCAAGGCGTTCAAGACCGGGATACTGCTCCAGATGACCAATCAGATGGGTGCTGATTCGGATGGAGATGGACTTACTGACTACGAGGAAATACTCATTTGGACCTTGAAGGTCGAGGACTTTGTTCCTGCATACAATCTGACATCAAATGATTACAATAACAGAAAGATCAAGACTTTTTTTGCTCAGAATCTAATCGGGAGTAAATATCTTTCATCCGATCCGAACGATCCAGATTCTGACGACGATGGTCTCTCTGACAAAGACGAGTACAAGTTCACAAATCCCTTGGATGTGGATACCGATAACGACGGTCTTCCTGACAAAATGGAGAACTGGCATAATTATGGGATGAGAGACTACGACGAAACGAATCCCTGTGACCGGGACACCGACAATGACGGCCTACCAGATGGGTGGTGTGATGGGTGGGATACCGAACATACCTCCGCAGTGGATATAATCGAAACAGGAGAATGCGAGTTCAACATCGCCGATTCAGAAGATGGTTGGAATAGCTACCCACAATATACCAATCAGATTGAATTTGGTGAATACAAGAAAGTTGGTGTTGATTACACCCAACTCTCCGATCCTCTGAGAGCAGACACGGATGAGGATGGTATAATTGACGGTATCGAATACTGTTATTATTGGAATGTCAAAGGAGATCCGTTCTACGACTCTGACGGTGATAACAAATTCGACCTAAGGGAAATAGATTCGGATAATGATGGATTCACAGACGGTGAGGAAAACAGAAATCAGAACTTTGAATTGGATTATGCGTGGGCGATCTATGTTCCAGGACCTGGTGATAACTGGAATGACAATTCCAAACCCACCGGTTCAGAATGGGTAAATTATCCATATTTCACGGAAGGATACAAAGTTAAACATTATCTCGAATCAGATCCGACAATTGCTGATTGTGATAATGATGGATTGTTGGATTCAGTTGAACCCGATCCGTTTACTGACACTGACGGTGATGGCTACATCAATGTCTGGGACCAGGATTCCAATGATGGTGAAGGAAATGGTCCTGGTCATGGTCCGAAGGCTTGGACATATGGAAATTTAACGATATATACCCCGGATGATAATAAAGATGACAGTTTTAGTCATAATGCAATGTTCTATGACCTTGTCGATCCTTCAGAATGGGACCATAAGGATTTCAATCAGACCTACATCGTTTTCAGGACCAATGCGAATGATACGGATGAAGACCTGAGGATCGATTATAATGATATTGGAAATAACAGCGGTAGATGGGTGAGTGTAGACCTGTATGTAAACACAAAAAAGAACGAGTTCCCAGGCAATTCATCCATCTCATCAGAATATTCACTCTCCCATTCCTGGGCTGACACTGGATATATAATTACAAACAAATTAAACTATCTTCCGGGTGGAACAAATAAGATCAAAATCTACTATGGAGACAGCACCCTGTCGGATCCGATCGATCTTAAGACTCCCGAGGGATATCAGGTTTATAATTCGACATGGGGAGACATCTACATCGAGGTCAGCCAGAACGTTATCGTCAGATGTGTTAAAGGAACCGGAAATGCTCCATCTGATTTCGAAACATCAGTCCATTCAAATTCGAGCTTCGCGAGAAACAGAAGCGAGACGATAGACGGAAGAGCTGCGTTGGATATGGATCCCGATAGTGACGATATACCCACTCCGATCGAGGTCGCATTCGGTCTGAATCCGAAGGATGCCGACACCGATAACGATGGATTGCTTGACGGTGAAGAACCCGATTGGTATCTGAACAGTGATAATGACAATCAGTTCTACGCCGGTTATACCAATACAAATGGATATACCTCCATCAATGCCCTGGATCCGGATTCCGACAATGATGGTCTCCTAGATGGAACTGAGATGGGTGTTTCAACTGTCCATAATGACTCAAGGAAGAGTGTGGATCCCGAATCAGGTCAACCTCATGATTACCCGCTATTCATACCGACAAATAAAAACACATTCGATGCGGACTTCGGCCTGACGATAACCGATCCGCTAAACCGTGACACTGACTTTGACGGTCTATCTGATGGGTGGAACGATACCAACCAGGACGGATACCACAATGAATCCGAACCGATAGGAGAAGATTACTTCCAAAATTATTTCTTCTTGAACTCGACTTATGGTAACGGCAAGGTGGACGGTGATACCAATAATGATGGATACTGGCAGAACTCGGAGGTTTGGCTGGAAACATCACCAACAGATGCTGATTGCGATGATGATGGTCTTCCGGATCCGTTTGACGAGAACAGTTCAAGAGAAAAATGTTCTTGGTATGAGGATTTCGATGGAGATGGTCTGATCAACGCAGTCGATCCGGATTCCGATAATGATCATTTGTATGATGGTTTGGAGAGTGGGGTCAAACCAGGCGATGCTAGATGTGACACCGATCTGTCTCGCCCCTACTTCG
>JAFGLL010000060.1 GCA_016928095.1 Thermoplasmatota archaeon | reverse complement strand
TTCTACTACTGCCACAGGTGCGGGAACATTGTCAACTCCAAGATCTGCGACCATGACGGTCAGTTCCACGACTCCCTTTCCGGGACGAAGATGAGGGAGATGATAAGGACCGGAGAGGTCCCCAAACCCTATCATATGAGGAAAGAGGTCTTCGAGGTCATCAGGTCCTTCGAGAATCCGTTCCTGGAATGATAACATGCTGATCGTACACCACTGGGACACCGACGGCGTCTGCTCCGCCGCGAAGATCGTGAAGGCCCTCAAGCCCTCATCCTTCGTGAACATGTCTCCCGTGATCGGGGAGTTCAATTTCAATGACAGGATACGCAATGCCATGGATGAGCATGATGATATCTTCATCGTGGACCTGAACCTGCCCGGGGAATTGGAGCGGGTAAAAAAGAAGGTCACATTCATAGACCACCATATCCAGGGGAGGGTCCAAAACGAGCTTGTCGACCACATAAATCCGCTTCTTGACGGAGGTGACATGAAAGAATACCCTTCATGCACTACCGTCATCTCCGAACATTTCGGGGACTGGGATCTGTTGTCCTCCCTGGGAGCAATAGGCGATGTGGGGGAGAAAGCCATCCAGAACCCCGCCGTCAAGGAGCAGCTCGACAAGGCAGGGATCGGCCTCAAGGAAGCGGAACGTATCGTGACATTGATCGATACGAACTACCTTGCGGTGGACATCGAAGGAGTCGAGGAGGCTGTGAAATTGGTCCTCTCCTTATCTTACCACGAGATGCTGAAGCATCCCCCGTGGGTAGAGAGAGACCAAGACATCCAGGGGGCCATGGACAGCTGTATGGCACGGAGGGAGGATCTGGACGGTTTCACGGTCATCGACATCACCTCCCCTTACAACATAGTATCAAAGCTCGCCAGGAAGGCCGTCTGGGAGTTGGGATACTCCGGGGCCCTTGTGATAAACCGGGATTTCCACGGCAAGGGGCAGACATATTTCAGGATCGACCAGGAGACCTCCAAGAGGATCGATATCGCATCCATAATTGCAGGTCTCAGGGAGATAGGCATCAACGCGGGCGGCAAGAGGGAGGTCGTCGGGTGCATCTACCCGATCGAAAGGACCGAAGAGGTACTGGACATCTTCCGACCCCATCTGCCCGCATCGATACAAGGAGGGAACCACATATGAAAGAGACAGGATACAAGGGATTCACCGTATGGCTAACCGGACCTTCCGGAGCCGGGAAGAGCTACCTGGCGGATGGTCTGAAGAGATGCTTTCAGGAGATGGCGATACCCGTCGAGGTCTTCGACGGTGACACCATTCGAAAGAACCTCTACCCGGACATCGGCTTCACCGCCGAAGCCAGGAGGATGCACAACAAGGTCGTCATCAACCATGCCAAGCTCATGACAAAACACGGGATACCGAACATAGTATCCCTCATCTCCCCCTTCAGGGATGTCAGGGACAAGGCCAGAGAGGATATAGGTAATTTCGTGGAGGTCCTGGTGGATTCCACCAAGGAGATAAGGATACAGAGGGACCCCAAGGGACTCTATGCCAGGGCCATATCGGGGGAGATCACGAACCTGACGGGTTATGACGGCGTTTACGAGCCTCCGCTTGCTCCCGAGGTCACTGTCCGATCGCACGAACAGACCCTGGAGGAGGAGGTAGAGGCGGTGATCTCCAAATGCCGGGAGCTCGGGTTCATCCGGGTATGATCGTTCATATATCTGTGTTGGCTACCCGGGAACTGGCGGACAGAGAGGGGGTAAGCTCCTACTCCTCGTCCCAGCCCTCGTCCGGATAATCGATCTCACTGCTCTTCTTCCAGATGACATAACCCACCGCAAGGATGAGAAGCAGCACGAGTGCTATGATGAAGTAGATGAGGGACGGGCTCAGGGATTTTCTCCCGGCGTGCGTGGTGACCAATGTCATCTTGACCTCAGCACTGGCCCCCTGGCTCTCCGCGGTGATGGTGTATTCCCCCTCTTCGGACGGCAGGACAATGTCCACACTCCATGACCCGAGCGCATCCACCGTGACCGTCCATGTCAGATCCTCGAGCCTGATAGTGACCGTGGAGCCTTCCGAAAGGTAGTAGGACCCTCCGAAGACAGAGAGCGTCCCTCCGGTGTCGTACGTGCTTCCCTCCGTCGGTGAAATGAAGAATAGCGTGGGACCCGGCGGGGCCCCCTTGGTGGTGAAACTGAGAGTGAACATCATCAATTTAGAGGTTCGGCCATCGGCCGCCGATGCGTTACTGATGATGATCTCATATGTCTCCGAGTGCTGGAATGGCTCCGAAGGGGTAATCCTCAGCTCCAGACCCGGAATGTCCCATTCCAGAGAGTGTATGAAGTAGGGATCCAGCTCCAGACCCTGCTCCACGGAGGTCCTGTTCATCGGCATGTCGAAGATGATCAGTATTGTGGATATGACCTCCACATCATGCTGGCCGTTGGAGGGTGAGGTCATCACGATCCTCGGCCCGGGGAGGATGTGGACCTGGACCGTGGTAACGGTCCAGTTCGAATTTCCTGCCATATCCGTGACCTTCAACCAGATATGATGGTCCCCGGCCTCTTCGAATACGATCTCCAGGCGGGGTCCCTCCGATATCACCGTCGGATCCGATACCGGGTCTCCGGAGCCCCACTGGAACAAGGCTATCCCGTGGAGATCGGTGCTTGATAGACCATCCAGCCTGATCAGATCCCCCGCAAAGGCCAGGGTGGTCCCGTTGATAACAGCTGCAGGGGGGGTGTGGTCTATGAACAAACTTACGGTGTCTTCATCTGTGTTGTTCGCATCGTCCATTACAGTTAGAGTGACCGTGTATCCGCCCTCCTCGACCATGGTCGTGTCCCATAGAACGGTCATCGTGTCCCCCGTCGGGGGAGTGTCGCATATGGAGTGGATCCCTGTTCCTATCGCCTCGAGGATGACCCTGACGGTATCCCCCACCTCGTCCTTTACAAGGACCGTGAAGGATATGGAATCTCCGTGGACCGTCCCGTTCTCCGGGGTCTCGATCACCGCTTCAGGCGGGATATCGTCAAGGATCTCTATTTCGGATACTCCCGTCACCGCGATGTTCGAGGAGATGTCCGAGGCCTCGAACCATACCATGACCTTACCCCTTCCGGACTGTTGTGGTATCGCTCCCGTATATATGGACTCACTTTCCAGGACAAGGTCAAGAGACATTTCGGACCCGTGGATGTCCCTGTAGTTCATACTGACATTGAAGATCTCGATATTGTCGATCACGAGAACCTCCACCGGTATCTCCTTGCCTATCAGTGCGGATGAGGGGACGGAGATGGCCCCGAATACCGGGTCCATATCGTCCGTGACCTCCACCGGGGTCCCGTTCAGGGAGTTCTGGTTCCCCCCCTGGTCCATGACTAGGAGCTTGTAATGAAGTACTCCAGTCAGGTCAAGAGGAAGGGTCACGTCAGCGGTGAACTCTCCCTCCGTTGAACTGGATGGTTCCATGGAGTTGTTGTTGAGGGGCCCCGACCCCAGGCTCCATTCCACGAAGACCTGCAGAGGATACGGTCTCTCGTCGGATGCGAAAGCCGAGAAATGGAAGTTCGATCCCGTATGAGCGGTACCATGTGTTGTGTTATCGTATAGCTCGGGCTTTATCAGATCGTACTGCAGTGGAAGGTGGTCCCCAGGACCGAAGGGGACCAACTCATCCCCCAACCAGTCCCCGTCTATATCGCGGCCCGTGTAATCGTTCCAGTAGTTGCCTCCGAGGTTGAAGCCCCCGAGAATATTGGTGCCGGGTGTTTTGGAGGTGTTCCATTTGAGGTTGGTTGAGGATGAGACCGACCCGACATTGACGACATTATCAAAGAAATTGTCGAAGATAAGGATGTTGTCGCTCAGATACGCGTTCATACCAACGGAGTGGCCCATTAACCGGTTCGATCGTATCAGGGAGTCCGTAACGTTGTTGAGCTCTATGCCGAACATCTGGTTCAAGGCATGCCGGAGATGGTTCCCCGTCATGTTGATGTTCCTTGATTGTTCGATGAGGATACCTCCCATCGCATTGTACTCGACCCGGTTGCCATCGATCGTGACGTTCTCACCATTGTGAACCGTTATTCCAATTCCCCGGTTCGGTCCGACCTCGTTATCGGAGATGTCGACTTTGTTAGAATCAAGAACTATGATACCATTGAACATATCTGGCTTTACCAGATTTGTGGATATCGTTGTGTTCATGGACCCCTGTTCGACACGGATGCCTCCCACCGTACTTCCAAAGATATAGTTTCTGATGATCATCGTGTCCGAACTCATCCTATGATCCATCCCCCATCTCACCCAGATTCCTCGGTATCCAGAGTCGTTGATGAAATTTCCACTGATAGTGGTCCCATCGCATCCCAGAATATCGATCGCGGCTTCAAAAGAATGATCTATGGTATTATTTATAAATGAATTCCGTTCTGTTGGCGATCCTGCAGTCCCAAATATGGTGATCGATCGAATTGAATCGACGATAATGTTGTCATGAACGGTGTTCATCGAGCTCCCTGACATATCCAGCCCGAAGAAGGTATCGTGCATCGAGGAGTTCTTTATCTCATTACCATCAGAATTTTCGATGAAGATGCCGTACACACACTGATCAGCCACGATCCCGTCTATCATACAATCCCTGCTCTCCACCAGAAGGATTCCTTTCCGGTTAGAGCTCGTATCCGTTGATGATAAGGTTATATTATCCGAATAACCCAGGATGACGCCGTAAGAGGAGCTGATCAGGTTCTGTCCGGTCACAAGCATCCCCGAACAGTTCACAAGGACTATCTGCCCCGCGTTGGGGTCCACCGTACCGGATGTGCGGTCCTTGATATATCTCAGCTCCCTGCCGTTCACAAGGTTCGACGTGTCGATGTTATGGGTGTTGTAGTTGCTCAGTAAATTCCCCGATATGAATATCCCGCTCTTCTCGAAGCGATTGTCACGAAAGGTGATGTTGGAACAATCCAACAGGGAAGCCCCGATGTAATGACCTCCGGAAATGTTGTTGTTCAGATACAGGTCCCCTTCCTGTCCCTCAAGATGGAGCCCCGCCCCCATACGACCATGTGTCATTGTATTATTTACAAATCTGAGAGGGCTGCTGTAAGTGAAATACGTGTCATACGACGATCCGTAGAACGTGTTGCTGTCCCAGCAGGAACGGGCGCAGGATCCAAGGATCACGCTCTGGTTACCGGTGCTGAAATTATTGTTCCGAAAGGTCAGATCGTCCGACCATGAGCAATCGACATTGCTGTGGGTGTTGGAAGAGATGTTGTTGTGATGGAACTCATTTGAATTTGAGAACATTTCGAGTTTTACTCCTGTTTCGGAATTGTTGATCTTGTTCAAGGTTGCGATGTTGTTGGTCGATTGATAATAGTACATTCCATATTGATTATTATTCAGGATATTATTAATAATATCATTTTTAAAAGAATTATGTATTCTTATTCCATAAAAAGAGTTATTACTGGTTTCTGAATTTGAAATATTACAATTATTTGAAGTAATAATCTCAAATCCATAATTTGTATTCCCTATCGTCTGAATTGAATCTAAATGACAATTTGTTGAGCCACCAATACTAATACCAACTCCCGCATTATTTATCATTAATTGACTAATATTTACCCAATCTCCATTAATGCCGATCCCGGTATTTCCGGATCCAGGATTGATGATCGTATTCTGAGATCCGCTCCCCCTCAACGTTATTCCGTTCTTGTTTATTCCAACCTGTTCATTGTAGGTCCCCGGGTTTACCAGTATAGTGTCCCCCTCCGACGCAGCATTCACAGCGGCCATGATGGTCGTGAAGTCACCTCCGCCACCCTTGTCAACGACCCATGTGGAGGCCCCCCTGACGGTTCCCTGCAGTGGCATCAAGGAAAGGAGTCCGGAGAATACCATTAGCGAAACGACAGCAAATGAGACCATCTTCCCATGCATGTAAGCTCGATCCTGTCCAGCATCGCGGATGCTGTAGTTTTTTTTTCTCGGGGTCCCGATGGGAAGGAGATGATAATAACATTTGCTCCGCCAGTTTATTCCCGTGGAAAAACACTTCCATTGGTACTCGATGATGAACGAACAATGGACGATGCCCAAACAGGATCCCCTGATACCTCTCAGGTGACCCTTATCCAGCACTCGTTGCCATCTATCACCCTGTCTATGACGAAGTTCTCGAGTATGTATTCCTGGAACACCTTCTGGTCCTGCCATATCCCGTGATCCGTATACCAGTCCCTGACGAAGAGAGAAACGTTCCCATCCTCCATGTCATCCACCACAGTGTAGGCGTTGTAGATCCTTGCGTTGGACACCTCTATGACGGTCTCCCTGTCAGCCTCGATCGCATAACAGTGCCACGCAAGTATCACATCACCCTCCTCCGAGTTATCCTCTATCCACGAGGCGACCTCGATGATGGTCCTCATGTAAGGCCTCTTGTCCATGGCTTCCTCCCGAAACCAATCGTCATCGAGATATATTCCCACAGAGACCGGAACAGATAATATCAGAAATGCCAGGAACAGTGCGGACGTTCCCCTGCCCGACCTCCGAGACAATATCCTGGACACAAAGCGTTCGCTCGAACTGCCCTCATCCTTCCCGGGGCGCACCTTACCAAGCGTCCAGAGGAGGAGTCCGCCTATGACAACGGCGGGGAACAGGAATTCCGTCATGTAGACCTCTGTCCATGCATAGTATACGTAGAAGGCCAGGTATCCGACGACTAGCATGAGCAGAACGACGGATATCTTCTCCCCCACATTCTCCCTCCACATCATCGATGTCGGTTCCAGATGCTTCAGGAACGCGGATGCCGACCCGATGATCACCGCAGCGAGAAGTGACATGGTGAGAGATCCTGTGGAATAGAATGCCAGGCAGAATGCAAGGAACGTGCCAGTGACCGGGATCACCCGTGAGATACTGGTCATGAAATGTGACCTGATGAAGGTTGGAAGCATGAAGAGGACCATCCCTATAAAGGGCAGGTAGATGCCCCACAAAGGCATCCCGTTCGGGATGAAGAACACCGATAGAACGGAGATGAGCGGGTAGGCGAACCTGGTCCTTGACCACCTGAAATGTTCCCGGCCCATGATCAGCGGAACGATACCGAGAACCACTGCCAGAGCTCCGACCATCATGGCCCAGACCGGGATACCGGGGTAGAGGAACACCATCGGGACGAAGGCCCCGACCACGGTCAATGGTAGCTCGTCCGGTACCTCCCTGGCAAGGACAAGGGACATCCCGTAGACCATCGTGATGACCGGCAGGGAGAACCTCACAAGTTCGGCTATCTGCGGCTCCTTGAACGTTATCAGGTACAGGGATATCAATCCACCAGCCATCAGTATGGAGGAGAGCATCCTGCTCTGCAGTCTGTCGGATAGGTAAAGGAGAACGAGCCCGGCGGCGGAGAGGTATATCACAACGTTCCAGATGTCCCCCGATAACCTGACTGATGAGAAGCCCACGGTGGAACCGATAAGTATGGACAGTGCAAGGAAGAAACGGTGGTCCTTCCTTATGGTCCTGTCCGAGAACAATACGATGGAGGGGATCACCATCATCCTGGCGAGATCCAGGCCGCCCATGTGCATGTCGAAAGCGACCCTCATGAACGCCGGCCAGAGGAAGGCGGCCGCATAGACGGCCTTCCATCGGTCCCTGAAAAGGGACATCAGCATCACCAGGCCGCCTATCATCACCAGCATTACCAGGAAGGTACCCTTCCATATGGTGGGCTGGAGCGTGTAGAGGGCGTACTCGTAGGAGCTCAGACCCTGGAGGTCTATGGTCCATTCGGGAGTTATATTGGGTATCCTTGTCCATCTTATCTCCTGAAGCCTGTCCCAGCCAAAATAGATCATGAAACCTGCGATCCCGCCGGCGAAAGGCATCAGGAAACCCGATATCCATGATAGGGATCCCTTCACCATCTTCCCGAAATACTCCCGGTGGACCCACAGCAGAGAAGGGACCACGACGAATGGCAATATCAGGGCAGATCTCCTTATGAAGAAAGCTACAGCACAGATCATTCCCGAAAAGAATAACAGCCCCCATCTGTCCTCCTTCACCCCCCTGACCAGCAGGTACAGACCTGCGGACAGGACGGCCCAGACCAGGGGTTCCGTCAGGATGATGTGCCCGTACCTCAGGGGAAAGGGCAGAAGTGCGAGGAGAAGTGTCCCCAGCATGGCCGACCTTGCATCGTTGGAGACCTTCCTGATCGTCAGGAACACGAAAAGGAGGAATACAGAGGAGCAGAGAACGGAAAAGAGCCTGCCCCAGACCATAGAAACACCGAAGACCCTGAACCACAACGAAAGAAGGAACGGGTACCCGAGATATGCCCCTATCTTCCTGACGATGAAATCGAAGCTCTCACCGAGTATGAAATAGTAGGAATCGTAGGCGAAGATCTCCTCGTCCGCCTGAAGGAAGAAAACGAGAGATGTCACGATGCGGTAGATGGTCCCCAGGAGCACCGAGATCGCACCCAGCATTAGCCCTTCCCTTCTGAGGAGCCTGCCTGCCCTATCTCTCATGTTCACACGCGGTAAAAAGGGATATGAGTATTTTATCTGTGCTGTCAGCATTTGCAGGGGTACGGGCCATTTTCGGACCTTACCGGTCCGGAAATGGACCGGGGATTTCGAAAAATGACAAAATGTCAATTTATTTATGGATAAATTAATATAATCTTAGATTTATCCATTCACCGGTGAGTATCTTGGCTAAAATCGGAGATGTGAAGGTCATTTACCTGGCCGATGGGAAAAAGAAGTCCGCATCGGGAAAGGGGGAGGACATGGGTTCTTTCGTGAAGGTGGTCCTGAACCCATCGAAGAGAAGGACCAAGTTCAATACGGTCCTGATCCCCTGGAACAACATCGTCAAGGTCATTGTCCTGGATTGAATAAGAGAAAACTTCAATATCCACTCCGGGCGAGAGAGAGGTCCATCGCTCAGGGTCCCGAAAATGCAGGAGCGCCCATGGGGCCAATCATATCTAAATATCTGTAAGTTCGTTATATCCTTGGAAAATATCTTCGGGGATGTGAAAAAAATGGCTGATGGGTCCATTTCATTGGGAAAGATCGACGGCAGGACGTTCAGGATAGGAACAGACATTCTGATGTCCTCCAGGACAGCCGTGATCGGAATGACCGGTTCCGGAAAGACGGACCTGGTCCTGAGCATCTGCGAAAAACTGTCGGGGAAGGACAGTTCCTTCGTTGTCATCGATCCCGAGGGGAGGTTCGGGGTCCTCAAGGAGAAATGCGAGATAGTCTGGGCCGGCAAGGTCCCGGAAGCAGATCTGCTGCTCAAGGAGAAGAGAACGGAAAAACTGGCCGAGACCATCGTTACGAAAGGCGGAAGACTGGTGCTGGATACATCGGACTGCGATGATACCAGAGAGGAGATGGCCATTGTCACCGGGTTCCTGGAACAGTTCTACAAGCTGCAGTGGGACGAGAAACGTCCGGTCCTCCTGGTGGTTGGGGAGGCCGACAGGTTCCTGGGATCCAGGGATGATGAGAAGATAGACCGTCTGGTGGAGATATGCAAACGGGGGAAGAAGCGAAACATAGGGGTGCTCATCCACTCGCACAAACCCCAGGACCTGGACAGGTCCATCCTTTCCAAGTTCGAGAACCAGATCATCGGCAGACTATCCACCAAGAACGATCTTGAGGCTATGGAGCAGTTCTTCCCGTCCAGGGTCGCTCTTGATGGCCTCCCGAAGTTGAAGAAGGGAGAGTTCCAGGTCTTCGGAGGCTTCAACCCCGAGGGTGGAAAACTGGAAGTGAAGGCCCTGAGGACAGACAGCAAGTTCGACGTCTCCGAATTCCTCGACGATGTCAAGGAAGAGGTCGTACGTAAGGAAAAGGAAAAGGTTCCCCAGGAAGAGGAAGAGGAGGAGCCCGGGGAGGAAGAGGGAGAAGAAGAGGATGAGGAAGAAGAAGAGATCCCCACAGTGGAAGCCGTCCTCGCCGGGAAAAAGAAGAAGAGGACCTCTTCAAAGGAGGAGGCCCCCAAAAGGAAAAAGGAAAAGAAAAGGAAGGAGGAGCCTCCGGAGGAGATACCCTCCGAACTGATCGAGGTTTCCTCCGAGGTTGTCGATACCGGAAAGGGTGCGGACCTGGTACCTCTCGATGCGGAGCTAGTCGATCTCGAGGATGATGAGGATAAGGACGTTCTCAGGGGGCCACCCATTAGAGGGCTCAAGTTCGACATTTCCGAGGAGAAGGCCCTGGAGATAGTGAAGAAGGAGATCAAGAAGACCCTCATAAAGAGGAAGACAAAGGAGACCATCGAGGAGATCGACGCCATCTACTGGCCCTTCTTCTGGTGCAGGATGGTCAAGGCCAAGAGGTTCTTCTTCTCCCTGCGGAGCAACAACTACTACACGGTCTTCGACCCCGTGCTGCTGAAGTTCCTGAAGTTCAAGGACGAGCATGACCTCAAACCGCTGATAGAGCTCGATAACAGGCTCATCAGGCTTGCCAGGGACGGGGACCACTGGAGAGAGATCAGGATCATAGCTGCCCTCCAGAAGGAGGATATGACCATAAACGACCTTGTCCCTGCATCCGGTCTGCCCCGAACCGAGCTGAGAGAAGCGCTGGAGCATCTCAGACAGCAGAAGCTCATAAAGAAGGCCGAGGATGTGGGCGATACCAAGATGTTCATGCCGACGCTCCAGATCAAGGTCCCCTCATTGAAGGACCTCAAGACGAAGCTCCCGGCCCTTGCCACCGTAAGACCAAAACTGGACGTCGAGGTGATGAGACCCCAGTACACTGACACACTGGTGAGGACGCTGGTGGCGGGTTTCTTCAAGGATGTTGCCCTCATAGGGGCAGAGACCTTCTACCTCCCGTTCTACAGGGTGCAGGTAATGCACCGGAAGAAGCGCACCAGAAGGATAATGCTGGTAAATGCAAGGACCGGGAGTATCATAACGCTCGAGGACCAGGCGGCCGAACCGTTCCTCTGACATTTTCTTGGTCCAATGCTGTACCGTTCGTAATTTATAATATCAAGGCACCTGTAAATAACGGTCCGGGAGGATGTGGAAAAGACCACGTCCATCTCCTACAGTCCCGGACCATCATTGTACTTTCTGTGTCTTGCCATTGCCTGCTCCGTTGAACTCCAGGATGAACCTGGCCCCCATCTCGGACCTACCTCTGACCCTGTCCTCTATCCAGACGCGGCCCCGGTAACGGTCCATGAGGACCTTGACAAGTGAGAGACCTATCCCCGACATCAATTTCTCCCGCTTGATCCCGGTATGCCTTCCGAAGAGCGACGCCTTGTCAAAATCCCTTATCCCCGGACCGTGGTCCGATATGGAGACACGGACCTTTTCCCGGTGAGGCTCCACCTCCACCTTCATCTTGGCGGTGTCGCCTGGCTGGACCTTGACCCCGTTGTTCAGTATGTTTATCAGGACCTCGCTGACCAGCCTGTCCGCCAGGATGAACATCTGATCACCAGGCATATCCATGGAAATATCAACGGTCCGCCCGGCGAAGGAGGATCTCACCTCCTTTATGGATTCTACCACCACCTCATTGAGCTCGATGGGTTCCAGCGGTTCCTTCAGACCCTTGAGATATGACAGGAGCTTCACATTGCTCACGAGCTTTATTGACCTTCTTGTCAGGTCCGTGGATACAAGCAGGGAACTCTCCCTCTTCTCCTCGGATAGGATACCCATTTTCAACATTTCAAGGTTGATCAGTATCCCCTGGTGGAGGTTGTTGATGTCGTGGCTCATGAGGTCCAGGTAGAACTGTGCCTGGGTCCTGGCCTCCATCTCCTCCTGCTGTGTCACCCATCTCTCGGCGATGGAACCGAGCTGGCTTGCAATGGAATCTATGATCCTCTTCTCCCTCCGGGACAGATCTTCGTTCGACCCGCTGAACGCACTTAACCTGCCCCGCAGGGTTATGGAACCCCCTTCTACACCCCTGACCGATATAGGGGACCTGTATAGCATCCTGTCCGTCTTCGAGCAGTTCACGGTATAGACCTTCCTGTCGAAGGATATCATGATGCACTGCTTCTCCCGGTCAAGCAGATTGTACTCGATTATCTTCACGGCCCTGCCGAAGACCTCGTCCAGGCCCTCGTGTCCTTCAAGGTGGAGTCTGGCCAGCTTCAGGAGGGTGTTCACCTCTTTCAGGGATGCCACGAAGTTCCTGTTGGCCTCCGCCAGTTCTTCCTGGGAGACCTTCCTCTTTTCCACCTCATCGGCCAGCACCGCCGATCTTCTCTCCAGCTCCTCGGTCCTGACCCTGACCATCCGGGACATTCGGATCTGGTTCCTTATGGTCAGGAAGACAACGATGACGACCAGGACCGATATCATGACCTCACCGGAAATGAAGAGAAGCAAGCTTGTGGATGTCTCATTCGTCCGATCGTTCTTGGGGGTTGCCACGACCTTCCATTCCAGGTCCCTTAGGATGAACTTCCTTTCGATGGGGTCTCCTTTACCGCCCCGGTCCTCCCCGAAGAAGGTCTCCCCGTCCTGGTCGATGAACTGCACATGGATAGGAAGATCGTTATCGGACAGACCCGCCCTCTCCAGCAGCAGGGTCAGGTTGAAGATGATGGCCTGTATGCCCCAGAGAGAACCCTCAAGGAGAACGGGTTCCCCTGCTACCATGTAGATGTTGTCGTCCCACAGGTCAAAGGGACCCATGAGCTTTCCCCCCCGGTGGGTCATCATCTCCTCGACCCCTTCTGCGATCCCGGGAATGTCGCTGTCTATCGAGAACCAATCCTTGGAGTTGGTCCGTATCTCCTCCGGGTAAGCGAAAAGGGTTCCCGTATCGTTCACCACGATGATACCTACGATACCCGGCGTTGATCGTGAAATGACCTGCGAGAACTCCTCGAAATGAAGGTCGATCACCGTCTGAGGGTCGCCCGACCGCAGCAACGCATCCATGCTCTCCTGGTTCATCAGGTTCAGCTCGATGCCGGTCTTGAGGTTGTTCAATCCGCTGTCGAGCTCGTCGGAATATACCTGCTGGTCCCGGTCCGTCAGGTAAGAGGAATAATGGTAAGCCCCTATCAGAGTGACAGGAACTATCAATAACATGGTCAGGAGCAATGAGATAACGGTCGGCACGACCAGTTCCCTTGTAATGATATCTCTGGATAAAATCGACATTCCGATGTTTTCCACATCCATGAATATATTTTAATGTTTCATTATTATTTTACGAGGCTGATAACAATGGTCATTGGTGTGGTCATTTCGGGGGAAGATTGGAGCATGATACTGACCTTTCCATGATAGGCCACCGGCGGAGAAAGATTTATCAATTGACCGGTTTCTGACCATGGTAATGAAATCATGGAGGGTCCTTGTTCTCTTGACCGCGGCGCTCCTTGTTGCCGGTCCGGTTTCTGCCGCGGTCCATCACGAAGACTATGACAAGGCCAGGCTCGATCTTGCCTCCATCAGGTACTTCATAGCATCGACCAAGGAGGACATCAACCGGACCCTTGAGGCCCTTATAGACAGGGATATCGATGCAGCGCTCCTCGCTTCAGGGAACCTGACTGACCACATGGAAAGGATCGACGCAACACTGAGGGAGATCCCGCCGGAGGTAGATTCCTACCAGGAACTCTCCCTCTTCCATGCAGGTCTCGTATCCCTGGAGGCGAACCTCTCCCTGTTGGTAGGTCATGCATCCTCGGTCCTTCGTTCCCTTGACACAGCATCGAACCTGAGCATCGGATCATGGAACACAACAGGGGTCTCATCACCGCTTTCTATCCTGGATTCCATTTTGCTGTCACTCCCCGAAGAGTTGAGCGGGCTGATGGCATCCATCGGGGACCTGTATGCGGACCTTGAAGACCTTCAGGACTCCGGCATGGTACTTGGATATCAGGTGATGCTCCTGTCGGAGGTCGAGGAAGGATTTGGGGAAATGGATACGGCATGGATCGTTCCCGAGCTGCTCAAGGAGGGGATAATGAAGGGG
The DNA here is from genome assembly GCA_016928095.1 of Thermoplasmatota archaeon. GTDB lineage: Archaea > Thermoplasmatota > Penumbrarchaeia > Penumbrarchaeales > Penumbrarchaeaceae > JAFGLL01. The sequence continues at coordinate 8,701 of JAFGLL010000060.1, read as the reverse complement.
CTGATGGAAAATTGGGCTGCGGAGCTCTGGCTGATCTGCCTCTCCGACGGGCAGGTCCCACTGCTCCGGGAGAGGTTGGACCTGCTGGAGGCTGTGAACCTCTCATCGGACCTCTCTGTCATGATCATGGAGATCACGGAGGACCTTGAGGACGTTGCCGGTACACTCCCTGACATTGCGGAGCTGTTCCTTGACCTCTCGGAGCAACAGCTCCTCCTCGAGGAGATGCTTCGGTCCAGGATCGATGGGCGTTACGAGGCGTTCCGATCCGTACAGGACAACATCGTTGAGGTTACCGGGCTCCTGCGGATCCAGAGGGATGTCCTATCCAGATACATCGAGTATGATGATGGTGCCGTCTCGGAGAACCTCACAGGACTTGAGGAACAGATAGCCCTTATCCTGGACTGGTTGAACTCTATAAACCTCTTCGAGGATGACCTGCAAAAGCTCTCGAACCTCATGGCAGAGATACTTTCCTTGCAGGTCATGGACCCGGACCTCGACGGTGACGGCAACCTGTCCCGGGATGAAGGTGCAGCACTTGTCCTTGACCCCCGTCCCCATGACCTCCTCCAAAACCTCTCTACGATCAGGGAAGACCTGTCGGCAGAGATCGCGTCCATCGAGGGCCCGCTCTTCTACACCTATATGCCCGTTATCTCCGTCCTTGACCGGACATCCGTCAGTGTTTCGGCCTTCACCACCGACCACCGGTCGCTGGTCTCGGACCTTGTCTCGCTCTGCGACCACTCGGCTCCCGGAGAGGACAATATTGCACTTTTCGCAAGGGCTGCCCACAATTACCTCCTCATGGTGGGCGCCCTCTCGGCCATCTCCGGGACCAACACCTCCCTTCAGGGGAGCAACATCACTTTCGATAACAGCTCCGAGCCCCGGCTCTTCTATCTTCTGGACCTCTACAAGGGCCTCCTCCTCAACATTTCTTCCGGGGAGAACCTGACCGGTGTCTATCTCGAGCTGGACAGATATCTGGCCCCCTACGGGTCCGAGATCGTGGCGACCGTGCTGATCGTGGAGAGGGGGTTGGACGGGACACTGACCTATCCTGAGAGCGGTAAGGTGCTGTTCATGCTGGACGGAGAGAACTTCACGCAAGCGGAATTTTCTTCAGGTTCGACCTCAATCATGGTCCCTGTCCTTCCCGAACATACTGAAGGTGTTCACACCTTGACGGTCTCTTATCGGCCGGGTAACGGAACGTTCTGCAATGTTTCAAGACAGTTCACGGTCAGGAAGGTCTATACGATCACCAGGATCGGCTCCGAACAAACGAACGTGGAGCCCGGGGTGCCCTTTCAGGTCCGCATCTCCGTTGGCGACGAGTTCGGCAGACCGGTAGAAGGGAACGTTTCCATCGGAGGTCTGGACCTGGTCATATCGGGTGAGGCCACGATCAACATCACCCTTGAGGATCCCGGGGAGTTCTGGCTCGAGGCCTCTTTCGAAGGGGACCCTTGGCTGGACCCGTCACGGGGGGGTAAACTGTTCAATGTCAGCTGGAACCCCATCCTGGAGCTTTCACTATCGAACACTTCTGTCCGCAGGGGTGACCCTCTCGATGTTACCCTCTATCTGATCCTTGGCTCGGGTCAGCTTCTTTTCTTCATTGACGGAGGGCTTTGGGAATTACCGGGGGGAAATCTGTCAGGATCATCCGGTGACCTCTTCCAATTCCCCATCAATACCTCCGAACTCTCCATCGGGACCCATTCCATATGTGTGTCCATGATCACGGATGCAGCCTGGGTGAGGTCCGGCATCGGACCCAGACTGGTCTTCAACATCCTGGAGCCTCTGCCGGAACCCGAGGAACCGGTGGATCCTGAAGAACCAGAAGAACCAGAAGAGCCAGAGGAGCTCGAAGAGGAGCCCGAAGAGGAAAACACTCTGGTCCGTGCGCTTAAGATCTTCGGTACGGTGGGAGGGATCTTGCTCATCGTCGTGGGCATGGTGCTTATGGTGATCAGGGCTGTGAAGGACAGGCAGAGACCGAATTTCGTGGTCCCGAAATTGAAAAGAGGGAGAAAGATCTCACAAGAGGAGAAGGTCGAAGGGGTGGTCCAACCGGTCCCGAGGATGGAGATCGACCTGGAAAAGGCCAAGGATGTTCTCCCACCCGGGAGGAGCGACCCGAACCGGGCCATGGTGGTCGCCTCCTACCTGGAAGCCGTTGACAGGGCACCCGACAGCGTGGGTGTCAGCAGGACCGATACGCCCAGGGAGGCGGATGGGAAGTTCGTTGCTGCCGGTGCGGATGAAAATGTCGCAAACGACCTGACGATAGGGTTCGAGAACGCCCTTTACCGTGACGGTTCACCCACGAAAGAGGATGCCGACCGGATCCATGCATCCGCTATCCATATGGTCAGCTGGTACGGTAAGACCTCCCGTTCGGATCGGATCTGATGGATGCGGATGCTGGACCGACCCGGGGAAGTAGTGAAAGCCTCCTGGTGGTCATGGGACCTCCCCCGGACCTCCGAAATGTCCATTTTTAACTTCCCTTCATGATGTTTTTTCCGGAGGTCGCATCCATGGAAAAGAAAGGGGATAAGGAAAGACTTGACATGGACTCGATCAGGAATGAACCCTTCGAGAATGTCCTTTACGAAATACTTGACGGGAACGAGGAGGTCCTTTACGTTGGGGTCGGTAATATAAGGATCAACCTCAGACAGCACCTTCCCGACGGGTGGTTCCCGCTGGAAGAGGCAGCATATTATCGCAAGTACGGGGCCGGCGAGCCCACCCTCCTCCTTGAGAGGAAAAGGAGCCTCATAGACGACCACACGGAGATCCTCGGACACCTTCCGAAATACAACGAGAAGGAGATCAGGAAGGGCAGGTCGCCCTGAGACCATTCAATGGCGTGATCTTTGGAAATGAACCAATTATGCCCTTTTTACAGGTTGGATGACATCCTTTCCTTCCAGCCTCCATGTGCATTCACATTAATTTTATATAGTTTGGGATGATGGACAGGATACATGGAGTTGAACCGGGGTCTCCGTACCTCTATGCTGATGTCCCTGGTCATTCTCGTCGCCCTATCAGCCGGGCTTTACTGGTACAACTTCAGGTTCAGGACACTTTACGACACCACCAGCCCCTATTTCTTGCTCCCCGTCATCCTCTATTCCATCCTCATTCTGATATATCTCCCCACCAGGGTGATCCTTTACACGCTGTACAAACCTTTCGAGGATAGAGGCAACAGACCGATGGTGACCGTCATCGTCCCAGCGTTCAACGAAGGTAGCTTCGTCAGGAAGACGCTGAAAGCGCTGGTCAATGTGAACTATCCCAGGGACAAGATGCAGATAATAGCCATTGACGACGGTTCCTGCGACGATACCTACCGACACATGTTGTCCGTGGCCCGAAGGTATCCCTCCATGATCAAGACACTGAGGTTCCCCGACAACAGGGGGAAGAGGGAGGCCATGGCCGAGGGGGTGAAGCACGCCAAAGGTGAGATAGTGGTCTTCATCGACTCCGACACGGTCGTGGAGAAGGATGCGATCCGTTATATGGTCGCCCCCTTCGATAACCCGAAGATCGGCGGCGTGACCGGAAAGGTCATGGTCGAGAACTACAAGACCAATTTCCTCACGAGGATGCTCGGGGTCAGGTACGTCATGTCCTTCGATTTCTACAGATGCACCTCATCCGTGTTCGGGGGGGTAACCTGCCTCAGCGGCGTCATCTCGGCTTACCGCAAGAGCATCCTCGATGCTGTCGTCCCCGAATGGAAGAGGCAGATGTTCCTCGGAAGGAAATGCACCTTCGGCGACGATCGTTCCCTTACCAACCATGTACTGAAGAATGGATATTACACGGTCTATTCCAGGAAAGCGGTCGCCCACACTCTTGCTCCGGAGAACCTCCGAAAGATGTTCAAGATGCTCGTTCGGTGGAACCGCTCCTTCACGAGGGAGACGATCATTCTGATGAGATACCTTCTGAACCCGAAGGTCATCCTGAAGAGGAAGATGCTCTTCTTTGAGGCCACCCTCACCACCGTAATGCCTTTTCTGATGATGATCATCATATTGAACATTTACACGAAGATAATATTGGACCCGTTACACCTGGTCACCGTCATCGGGTCCGTCCTGGCAATGGGCATGATCTACATGTACTTCTACATCAGGTCGGAGAGGAACTGGCAGTTCGTCTACGGTCTTGCTTATGCTTTCTTCTTCATGACAATTCTGATCTGGATACTCCCCTATGCGATGATAACCATCGGGAAGACCTCATGGGGAACCAGATAGTACCAGGCCAGCTACCAGCCTTCCAGGATGTGCTCCGCGAGCTTCCTATGCATCCCGTATTTCTCATCCCCGAACTTTGACTCTCTTTTCACGGGCTCGCCCTTCCCTGCGATCCATATATTCAGCTCTGGATCGACATCGGCTTATCCTGCGGTCTCCGATCCACAAATACGTAAATGACCTGTCTCAGGACCGGCATAGATGGACTATCCTTGCCCCCGCCCGGCCATCGCCGAAGGGGTTCTCCCACCCCCCTTCCGCGTCCATCATCATCCTGGTGGCCTTCATAATGGTGTCCGGGCGAACGTGTCCAAGCATGTTGCTCCCGACATCGATGGTCTCAGGGCGCTCGGTGTTGTCCCTCAGTGTCACGCACGGTGTGCCCAGGATGCATGTCTCCTCCTGGACGCCGCCGCTGTCGGTGAGAACCATCCTTGCAGAGGATTCAAGCTGCAGGAACTGAAGGAAACCGACAGGTGGTACTATGTGTATCCCGGTGGTGTCGATCCTGAAAAGCTCGAGGAACTTCTTTGCCCTGGGATGGATGGGGTAGATGACCGGCATCTCGTACTCGTCGTTGATAAGCTTCAATCCGTCGATGATGCCCTTGAACCTCTCCTTGACGTCAACGTTCTCGGAGCGGTGGGCCGTGACGAGGAAGTATTCTCCGGCGTTGAGGCCCATCTCCGATAATATATCGGATCTCTTGGTCGATATCTCGAGGTTCTGATGCACCGAATCGACTATCGTGTTCCCGACAACGTGTATCCTCTCCAGGGGGATCCCTTCCTGCAGCAGATATCTTCTGGAGACCTCGGTGGGAGCGAAGAGGATGTCGGAAATGTGGTCTGCCACGATCCTGTTGATCTCCTCTGGCATGGACCTGTCGAAGCTCCTCAGACCTGCCTCGACATGACCAACCTTTATATGGAGCTTTGTTGCCGCCAGGGCTCCTGCCATCACCGTGTTCGTGTCACCCTGGACAAGGGCTATCTTGGGTCTTTTTTCCACCAGGATACGCTCTATGCCACGAAGGATCTTTGCCGTCTGCTCCGCATGGGTGCCTGAACCCACGTCAAGGTTGTTTTCCGGCCTGGGCAGTTCGAGCTGCTGGAAGAAGGTTTCGTCCATTTCGTAGGAATAATGCTGACCGGTGTGGATCATCGTGAAATCCAGCTTTCTCCTGACACACTCCCTTATTACAGGTGACATCTTGATTATCTCGGGTCGGGTGCCCAGAATGATAGCTATCATCGATGAAGCTCCATCTTCTGTCGGTTGTAATCCGTTAGTTGATATAAACAGATTTCCACCTGGTCCGAACAATACTTATGGGCGGGTAGGGACCACGATGCCCCCTTTGGTCTCCATTCTTCAAAGTGCTTGTCGGTCATGCAACCTTCAGATCGGATCGCGTCAATCCGGAGTAAGCACATACTGGACCGAGAATACGCCGTCCGTCGTCTGGAAGCTCATCTCACCGTAGACCGAATCCGGATCCATCGTGCAGGATATACCCTGGACCATCTCGCTGGCACCTGACCCGGCGGAAAAGCCCGATGTGGACCCGGAGATCGCCTGGCTGCTGCTCAACGGCCCGCCGTTTACCTGTACCGCATAATGCTGGCATCCGGCCTCCCCTGATGTCTCCCAGCTCCCCGAAACCGAAAGGGTCCCCGACAACCTGCCGTCCCCATCCACATCGGCCACGAGTTCCATCGATCCATCCACAAAGTAGTCTATCCGGTTCACGATTGGACCGCATTGAGGGCAATTCGTGGTTCGAAAGAAGCTCTTCGAGCCGTCGAAGTTACCCGAATATGAGACACGACCCGGGAGGACCGGGGGGATAGCGTCCCTGAATGGAACGCTGGACGGATCCCCGGGGATAAGGAGCTTCTGGGTGTGGGCTCCAGGCGCTCTCTTGTACAGCATTCTGAGATCTTCGAAGGGGGGTCTCAGGTTCCCCATGTCATTGAGAACCACACCACCCCCGGGCTCCCCCTTGTTGAACCGCTCGACCTCATCTTGCGCCTTGTTAAACGCCTTGTACAAGGGAATGAGCTGACCGAGAAGACCGGCAACCGGCAGGAAGCTCCTTGAATCCAGTACCGTCTCCCCTATGGTCTGGAGCGTTGTAAGGGGGGTCGGTTCTTCTCCAGAGGCCATCTGAAGAAGCCAAGAAGTTCCTATGCCGAGAGCTATACCTGCAGTCAGGGATAGGCCCAGACCGGCCCCGCCTGCAAGGCAGGCCACTGTCATGAACATTCCGAGACTGAACTTTGCCGCAGCCTCTATCAGAGGCCCCCCGACCTCATTGACCTTGGATGAACTCAAAGATCTCATCCGTTCCAGCTTTTTAAGCTCCTCATCAGCATTATCCTCGGATCTCGTCGGTTCGGGAGAGCTGTCATTGGCCGGGAATATCTCGACGGTCCTGGTCACCATGTTGAGGATGAGATCATCAAGGGTCGTGAGATCGACGGAGTTCTCCTCCAATTCCAGATATTCCAGGTCGTCGGCGATCGACCGATCGAGCTGTTCTTGGACACCCATGAGCCATGTCATCTGGTCCATGAAGGCCATCGACAGATCGCTGTCCGTGGAGTTTATTATCATATCGTTCAGGCTTTCCTGGCAGATGGTCAGATAGAGCCTCGTGTATCTTCCGGGGTCCATCGAACCGTTCAACTCCTGCATCGGCCCTATCTCAAGACCCTTCAGGACGTTGGAGGTCATCACCCGGTCACCGGAGACCTGTATCACCTTCACGCCGCATGTTCCGCTGGTGTTGTAGCGGTCTATGTAGGGGGGGACCACGACCCTGACCTTCCCGCTTTCAGCATAGGTCGCGGAGATCGTAATGGGGGGATCCTGATCGGAGATGAAGACCACGGAAATGGCGCTATGTTGAGGGTCGAACCCGGAACCCTTTATTTCCAGCATTGAAAAGGGTTCCAAACTGGTGGCATCCAGCGCTGTTATGGATATCTCGCCGGGATCATCCTTTAACACCTGGTATGTCATCAGACCCGTGAATGCGGCGAGAACGAGGAGGACCACCAATACAACGGCGGTCACCCCCGCGCATATGATCGGGCCTCCCGTGCCTTTCCTGTCCTTGCTCTTAGTGGGTGCTTTACCCTTCCTCTCCTTTTCATTCCCAGCAGGCGACTCATTGATGATACCCCTCCCATGTGACCTGTTTCGATTGGCGATGAGTACAACCACCACCGTCAAGACCGCGATGAATGCAAGGACGACGATCGATAGGCACACGAACCCCATCAGAACTCCCATGATGATAACTACCGGGGGAATATCTGCGTCCAACGTAAGGCCGCAAGGAGCAAAAAGAAGCATTTTACCGGGATCGAATTGATCCTGGGTGCCTTCCATGAACAACGAGATACTCCAGATCGATGAACCGATGATCACTACCAGAGCGATCAGGAAGACATGACATCTATCGAGCATGGCATCACACTTCAGGTTTTCCCATATGAAGGTCACATCGGGGAGAAGAGGTCTCCTTTCAGGTGTTCCTTGAAAACAAACCTTGGATGATATCATAAAGTTTTCTATCAATTGGATGTGAAAAGGGAATCTCGATCTGGCGGTTCCAGGGAAGTTATGTCTGGGGTTGTACCATATACGAAATTTTATGAGATCCCTGTCCCGAATTACATGGAACCCGGGCCTGATGATGCACTCGTATTTTCTTTTAGGGATCAATTCGAATTATCAAATACTCCACCGCAATAAGGACAGGTCTCCACACCTGATACTATCTCCTTTTCACAGAAAGGGCACTCCAATGCAAACTCGAACTGGGCCCCGCATTTTTTGCAGACCGTGTCATCGGGACCCAGGGTCTCCCCGCATTCAGGACATGTGTCCAGGGAACCTTTTCCCGCCTCATACTCATCTTCCACGAAACTTTCCTCACCCAATTCTTCCACCACGGTTTCACTGGTTTCCATGGTCCCCATCCGCTCTTCACCATCCTCTTCCCGGGGCTGCTCCATCTCCTGAGGCTCCTCATCGTTCTCCTTGTCCTCCCCACGCAGCACGTAGAACACAACCACGCCCACGAGGACAAGGACCACTATGATTATGAGCATTATCAACCAGATCGGGGTTCCATTCTGATCCTCACCCTTCGTCACATCCACCGTCACAGAAGCCTGGTCCGATCCACCATTGCCATCGGAGACTGCAACGGTGAAGGTATATGACCCCGGCTCGAGATCATCAAGGTCCACGGTCACACTTGCCACTTGAGCGGTCCAACCAGTCGAAGGAGATACGGACCAGCTGTAACTCAGAGTATCACCATCCACATCCGTCCCTGTGGCTTCAAGGACAAGGTCCTTGTTGTTCGCTATCTCCAAAGAGGA